>NZ_JBTNDX010000017.1:0-92547 GCF_054510755.1 Pseudarthrobacter sp. MDT3-1
CAAAACTGGACTAGACATAATGATTAGATTCCTGGTTCTCGCCCCACGCGATCAAGCGGACTTGCTATGACCCAGTGGCACCGTTCCAGCCTGACACGTAGGGGCCCGCCAAGGCTCCCCCTCGAGTGGTCAACTCCCCTGCACCCGCGCCAAAGAGTGCCGCTAGTTACGGATATTGGTTTCGATATATCGGGTGAGCCATTCTTGAAGCTGCGCAGTGTCCCAGCTGGGTGTGGCAACGAGGAGTACTTCGCGGTCTTCGCGGACGACGCCGGTGATCCCGTCCTCCTTCGCGAGGGTTCTGACCAGCCGGTCCACCTCCCGGGAGTACTCGTTGGCGATGTCCTCCCGCAAAGACACCTCAAGCTCCCGCCCGCAGAGTGCGTCTTCGCCTAGGTCCTCGACCTCGATAAGCGGTTCGTCCTCAACGACTGTTTCCTCGTCATTACCGTTCAGCTGCTTGATGGCGGCGGCGGCCATGCGAGCCAGCCTGTCATCATCTGAGGGGAGCCGCCCGCTGGCTTGTCCTCGGGCAAGGCCTGGAACCAGGTCAGCCAGTGGAACCTCCTGGTTGTCGTGCACGAGCACTGGGTGGTTCTGCCAGATGTAGGACTTGATCCGGTTGTAGCCGACCCGCCATTCCGCTCTGGGTGCTCCTTGCTCCACGACGCTGCACAGGTAGGAGATAACCCCATCGATGATGGCAATTGACTCTGGCGACAGGGTCGGCTCTATGCCAATGTCGTAGCGGAGCCACGACGGGCCGGTCGAGGTATCAGACTCAGCGGTTTCCGCCGTTCGCTCAGGTACTCGACTCGCACCTTCGCTGAGCACGCAACGACGATTCCGTCGCACGAGATATTGAAGTTGCAGGACGCGGTTTCCTTGCAGCGTTTCTCTCCAGGTCCGCAGCTTACTGGCGGATTCCCTAAGGGACATTTGTTGCCGCAGCTGCAATTAGGAGCCAATGGGCTGAGGTTGCTCCCTTGCACAGCGCCCGCGAGAGCCGCGGTAAGAACGCTGTTCCCCTGAATGCTGCCGCCGCAGATCTGCGTTTGCGCTTCCTGACCCTTGGCAACCGCGTCTCCGGGTGGCGCCGACGACCCGGTTACTCCGACGGCTGCGAGGGCTGAGATAAGAGTTGCTCCCGATGCCAAGCGACGAACACTGTTTATGACTTGCTCACGATTTCCATAGGTCAGACGATAAGGGACCGGGACTCAGTGGGTCCGGTCCACGGGGCGGGTGAGCGTACTGGTATTTACGCCCGCAGCAGCGCGGATTGAAGCGGACTTTCGACGCAGATCGAGGGAGCAAGTCGGGTCAGCATCAAGCTGGAGGCGCCCGATTTCTGAGAAAATTGCCGGGCGAGGTCAAGAATTTTTGCCCACTTCACGACCGCACGCCTATCTTCGGGGAAATGCATTGATTCTGGCCGCAAAGAGCGCTACTGTCGGCCGCACGAGCCGGTAAGAGACGTCGGGCCAAAGGGGCGACATGATGCATCTGGCCAGTGGATTGCTCAATGGAAACCACCTTGACGCGCGTAAACCCCGACGCCGTCTGCTAACGAGTAAGCGTGCCACGAAGGGAGCCGATCGCTCTTCATCCGTTCCACGCACGTTCCGTCCGGACATAGAGGGTCTTCGCGCGATCGCAGTTCTACTGGTCGTGCTGGACCATGTAGGCGTGCCGGCGCTGCAAGGAGGCTACGTCGGTGTCGACGTCTTCTTCGTGGTCTCCGGCTTCCTCATCACCGGCCTCCTGCTCAAAGAAGCTGAACGGGGTAGGCGGATCTCCCTCTTGTGGTTCTATGCACGACGGGCTCGGCGAATCCTGCCTGCCGCGACTCTTGTCCTCGCCGTCACAGTAGTCTCATCCTTCGCTTTGATCGGCGGTACGAGTGCTGCTCGAACCGCCGAAGACGGGCAATGGGCCGCGCTTTTCGCCAGCAATTTTCGCGAAACCTCACAAGGGACGGACTACTGGGCCAGCGACCTTTCTCCATCCCCCTTACAGCACTATTGGTCACTGGCCATCGAAGAGCAGTTCTACCTGTTATGGCCAGCCTTAATGATGGCGGTCGCTGCGATCGGATGGAGAGTTCCGCTACGCACGCGACTGACGGTTCTCCTCGCTGTCACGATTGCAGTCTCCCTTACGTGGTCGGTGTACGCGACGACGGAGAACGCGAGTGCGGCCTACTTCTCTCCCTTGACGAGGACTTGGGAACTTGCGGCTGGCGCAATTCTTGCCGTGCTCACACCGACGATCATGCGGCTGCCGGTTTTTCTTGCTGCCGTTACGAGTGTGTCTGGACTCATCGCGATTGCGGCAGCAGCGCTCACGCTGGACGAGTACACCAGGTACCCAGGGTCCGCTGCTATTCTTCCGGTTGGCGGAACGGTTCTTGTGATAATCGGCGGGACAATCACACCGAAGCGAGGAGCCGAAGTGCTCCTGCAGTGTCGACCTCTGCAATGGCTTGGCAAGCTCTCTTATTCCCTGTACCTGTGGCACTGGCCCGTGCTGATCCTCCCCGCGGCATCGCTCGGGACCGAACTGGCGATGACCACCAAGTTTGCCTTTGTCGGTGTGGCGCTGGCCTTGTCTGTCGTTACCTTCAAGTATGTGGAATTGCCCGTACGGAACTCCAACTGGCTCAAGGCCCGCCGGCCGTCAGTCAGCGTGGCTTTCGGCGCCGCACTGGTGGCGCTATCACTTGTCCTCACGAGCAATCTGGTGTCGATCCTGCCCAAGCCTTCCCCCACAGACAAAGTAGGCGATTTTGCAGTTGCCCCTGGCAGTGACCTACCGACGGCTGACGAAGTGGCAAAGGCCGTGGCTGACAGCGTAAACGTCGCAGGGTGGCCGCCGGAGCCGCCTGTTGGGAGATTCCTCTTCAACCAACATGCCTGTATAAGGGGCCTTGATGCCCCAACAGGTAAAGTCACATGCAGTTATGGTGACGCCAGCGGCGGCGAGACAGTGGTGGTTTATGGCGACTCGCACGCTCAGATGTGGGAAAGTCCGCTCGGCGTGACAGCCACTGAACTTGGGCGGCGCTTCGAAGTCTTTTCGATGTTCTCGTGTCCGCCAGCCGACTTTTCGGTCTACAACGCGAAGCGCAAGGGTGATTATCCCGAGTGCAAGGCATTCCGTGCTGACTCGCTGGCGAAGATCGAGGCACTTCACCCGAGCGTCGTCCTCATCTCGGGTCAGCGCCAGGGTACTTGGCTTGAGAAGGATGGGCGCCCTGACAAAGAAAACACGGAGGCCGCCTGGGAGGAGGGTCTCGCCTCGACCATAAAGTCATTGAGCGCGATAAGTGATCGTGTGGTCGTGATCGGGGACATCGCGTACTCGGAAAAGGATCCCCAGGACTGCGTCACATCGAATGCCGACGACGTCCGTCGCTGCCACACTCCGCGGAGTTACGCGGTGGACACCGAACACAATGAGATGGAGAAGCGCGTCGCCGAGGCCGGTGGCGCGGAATACGTGGACGTTGTTCCGTGGTTGTGCGCGGAGGATGTCTGTCCCGCGGCTGTCGCGGGATATGCAACCCATAAGGATGCTCAGCACATCTCCACCAACTACGCCCTGTGGTTGCGTCGGTCTCTTGCTGAGGCGGCCGCTTTGCTTCCCTGACGCGGCGTCAGCAGCGTAGTGCGCGCCGCCGGTGACTCGGCTTTGTTATTAACAGGGCGGCGTCAGCATGCCCTCGACCCGTCGGCAGGAAGCCAGGGCCAGATGAACAGAGACCAGATGTTGGCCCCAGATACCGGTTCTTTCCCCAGCGGTGATGGCCTTAGGTGCAGCACAATACCAGGAGGGCGCACGGGCGGCACAGCTCGGCTGCCCGTTGCTGGAGACGATGGACTTCGGCCATCCATTCGGCCCCTCCGTTGCATGGCAGCGTGGCTCGGACCTGGGCGTTCATAAGGGCGCTGAACTCGGGCACGCTGGCCGCGGTGTCCTTGAATCGGCGGGGATTAGTCATGAGGGCCCCGATTGGGTTGTGGCGGGATTCCCGGGCGTGGATGGTGGGGTTGTAGGCGGACCAGTCCATCGGCAGTCCGGCGAGGGTTGCCGCTAAGGCGAAGGCGCCGTTGGGTAGGTAGAGTCCTTCGGTGTTCCGCTCGTAGACGTGCTTCCAGTAGTAGGTGGAGCGGTCGTCCTGGACGCCGCCACTGAGCACCGGCTGGGCGAACTGTTTGAGGTGGCCATCCTCTCCGGTATGCGCCGCGGTGAACTGTGCGGCCTCCGCTGGCAGGACGTAGACCTTGCCGCCCGCCGCCTGGTTGTCTGTGTGCAGCTTGTACAGGTAGGCAAGGAAGTAGTGGAGGGCACAATCAAAACGGATGCCGGACAGGACCGCCTGGTCGCACTGTCAGACCGGGCCGTCGCCGCTCTTCTGACGTGGCAGTTCCAGCAGGGGCAGGAACGCGAGGCATGAGGAGACGCCTATCAGGACTCGGGCCGCGTGTTCACGTACGAGGACGGCAGCCAGCTCCGCCCGGGCTACCCGTCCAAACTCTTCGAGCTGATGGTGGAGAAGCTGGGCCTCCCGCACATGCGCTTCCATGACCTCCGCCACCTCCACGCGTCTCTAATGCTGGCCTCGGGGCAGGACATGGCCATTGTGTCCAAGACCATGGGACACAGCAACAGCCAGATCACCCGCGACCTGTACGCGCACATGGTGGGAGACGCCGCCCACAACGCCGCGGAAGGTGCGTCCTCACTGCTGCCGATGTCAAAGAAAAGCCAAGGTGTGCTCACAAGTGTGATCACCGGGAAGTAAAAAAGACCCGCCCGCACCTCCGAAGAGATACGAACGGGTCTAAATTCCCCTAGAATCCGGGGCGGTGGCAGATGAGGGATTCGAACCCCCGTAGGCGTTGCCAGCTGATTTACAGTCAGCCCCCTTTGGCCGCTCGGGTAATCTGCCGAACTTCAAAAAGAAGATCACCCCCGGCTGCAGTGTTCAGAACGTCCGTTTCCGGGCCGTTCCGCTTCCAGTAACCGCGGGCAAGACAACTTTACAGAACTTCTGCCGAAGAATCGAATCGAGGCGGTAGACCCCTGAAAACGCCGCCAGAAGCCCCGCAATTCCGCGGAAAACCCGGGGACTTAGGCGTCGCCGAGAATCCGTCCGGCCAGCTTGGCCTCGAACTTCACGGCCTGTTCCTCGGTGATCTGGTTCAGCTGGACGGCCCGCAGCAAGTCCGCGTGCACACCGTCCATGCGGGACGAGGCGTCCGGCACCGGGCTGAACACGATGGAGGCAGCGATCGCTGCTGCGGCAACTGAGGTCGCGGCGGTGGCGACGGCGCCGGCGGCTGCGGCGGTGGATCGCGTGACATAACGGACGGCGTTGTGTTGCATGGCTTTCCCTTCGACCTACTTCCAACTCGTTCAACTCTGCGCTGTCCGGCTTCGTTCCCGCAGTGCGTCCGCTGTGAGGGAACTGTGAATGCGGAACAAGCCACGGCCGGGGCATCCGTATTAGGCTGGAATGCAGAGATCCACGCCCTGCAGAGCCAATGTCAGGGCAACCACCGGCACAAGGAGAATCATGGCAGGCGAGTCAACGTTCGACGTCGTAAGCAAAGTGGACAAGCAGGAAGTGGCCAACGCGCTGAACCAGGCCCAGAAGGAACTGGTCCAGCGCTACGACTTCAAGGGCGTCGGCGCCGAGGTCGAATTCAGCGGCGAGAAGATCCTGATGAAGGCGAACTCGGAGGAACGCGTCCTGGCCGTGCTGGACGTCCTCCAGTCCAAGCTGATCCGCCGCGGCATCTCCCTGAAGTCCCTGGACACCGGCGAGCCTTACCCCTCCGGCAAGGAATTCCGCCTCGAAGCCTCCATCAAGGAAGGCATCGAGCAGGACCTGGCCAAGAAGATCAACAAGCTGATCCGCGATGAGGGCCCCAAGGGCGTCAAATCCCAGATCCAGGGCGACGAACTCCGCGTCTCGTCCAAGTCCCGCGATGACCTGCAGTCCGTCATGGCGCTGCTGAAGGACTTTGACGAGGCGGACCTGCAGTTCGTCAACTTCCGCAGCTAGCAGCCGTTCTGCCGCGTGATTACAGGGAAGTTGCTTCCCCAGTCCGCACAGAGTCCGCAGAACCCCCGAGAACCGCAGCGATCAGCCTTGATCCTGCGGTTCTCGTTTTGTCTTCGGCAGTCGGCCAAAGGTGGGAGTACGTGTTCAAGGTGATCGACGGCGCCGCGTGGCCTAGTGCGCGCTGCACGGTAACGACGTCGCACCCATCAGCGATGAGTCCGGAGGCGTAGAAGTGCCGGAGGTCGTGAAGCGTGAACTCACCTATGCGGGCAGCCTCGCGGACCTCCCGCCAGCGGTCGGCCGCTGAATTGCGGTTGAAGTAAGTTCCGCCGGTCCCGAACAGCCATTGTTCATCACCGAAGACCCCGACGTTTTGCACGTGGAGGGCTAAGACCTGGATCAGTTCAGCAGCCACGTAGACCACTCGCTCGGAGCCATGCTTGGGCGGGACTACCTCAGCGCTTGCCTTGGTGCTTCCTTGGATCTGCCGGGAGACACTGATGGTCCTGCGCAGGAAATCCACGTCACCCAACTGCAAGCCCGCGGCTTCGCCAAGGCGCAGTCCCGCGAAGGCGCAGACGGAGACGAACGGTGCGAACCAGTCCGGCGCAGCCCCCAGAGCCTCCCCTAGCTGCTCCGGCGTGGGAATGGTCATTGCAGCTTCACGACGGCGCTCACGGGGCAGCTTCGCCCCGGTGCAGGGGTTTTCCGCGATGACCTTGTCCGTAACCGCGGCTCGGAATGCGGAGCTGACGATGTTGTAGTAGACCTTCACGGTGGCAGGCGCCAGCCTCGCGGACATTCCCTTGACCCAAGCCTGAACGTGGGACGGCAGGATTGACCGGATCTGCTGTTCCCGGAATGTGGCGATAGCTAGAGCCTGTTCGGCTTTCAGCTTGGTTCCTGTGGCCCATACCTGGCCCGCAGCCCATTGACCGAACCATTGGGCAAACGTGATCTTCCCGCCTTTGGGATCCACGTACCGGCCAGTGACGACGGAGGCTGTTACCTCATCAAGCCAGCGCTGAGCGTCAATCTTCCGCGGAAAGTGCCTGGCGTGTTCCTTCCCGGCCGCGTCACGGTACCGAGCCCGCCAGGAGCCGTTATCCCTTTTTTGGATGCTTGCCATTGAGCTCCCCAAACAAATCGACTAGCCGGCGCTTGGATGCAGGCGTCTGCCAGAATCGGTCTTCCGCAATGCGTTCCTTTTCGCTCCTATGCTCCCCCTTGATTTCATCAACCATCTTCCCGAAATTCCTTTCGACGTTGGCCCGGACTCTGGCAGCAATCGTTTCTGGCGTATCGAGCAGTTCTGCCGCAATGATTGAGACCTCATCCTCAGGAAGGCCTACATGGTCAGCAATGGAAGCCAGTTTGAACTGCGCGTCTAAGTAGCTGTCAATGAGTTTTTCCAAGTCAGAGGCCAAGCGGGAAACCTGCTCAGTTGCTGCACCTAGCCGCCTCAATTGGCGCGGCGACCACAGGTTGTAGAGCTCGACGTCGAACACTTGAGCCAGTGACTCCGCCTCATTTAGGCGAATCGGACGGTCACCTTTTTCGGTTCGGGAAACGGTCATCTGCGTGTACTTGGGCCACCCTGCGTCCACCATGCGCCGCGCCAATTCAGACTGAGACCATCCGCGCTCTTCTCTGAGGTCGATCAGTGTCTCGACCACTCGCCGTTCGATGCCGTCTTCGTTGCCGCCGTCGTCGTCATTTGTCATAGCCAACACTCTCCCACAAAAAAGAGTTGTGGTCCATCACCAGTGTGGTACAGTCGTCTCATCCTCACAAATGAGGATGAGTTCAACAGAAATGATGGAGGACGGATGGAAACGGTAAAGGCCATGAACCTGCTAACCCTGGACGAAGTCGCGGAGATGCTGCGTAAGTCACCGGCTCAAATGCGTTGGCTTCGGCATAATGCCCGAGGCCCGCGTTGCGCCAAGATCGGCGGTCGCGTGATGTACCGAGAGCAAGACGTCATTGACTGGATCAACGCCGCGTTCGACGCGGAGGCATCCTAATGAGCGCCGTTTACACAGAAGCTGACATGGCTGCGGCTTGGGAAAGCGGCTACTGGCATGGCACTAGCCATGAGGGACCGCTGAACGATGCCGCGGTTGCCGGGAAGAACCCCTATCGGGTCAACGGGACGACGCCGGCCAAGGTTTGCAAGGTGGCCCTGAAGACAGAAAAAGACCGTGACGCCTCGCCAAAGTCCGTCACGGCCGAAGAACCAGCCCATTCCTAGGAGATTCACCATGAACACTACCAAGTACCCAGTCACCGTGCGAGACCTCGCAGACATGGCCGAGAAGCTGGGCATGACGGCGGCGGAACTGCTGGAGTTGCTCGGCCCGATCCCCATGCCGCCCGCCGGCTACACCCTGGCCCCCAAGTCCGACACTCGGTGGATCGGCCCAGAGACAATGAGCCGCCGCTGGATCATCACACCGGCATGGACATGGAACTCCAACGGCGGCGCTCACTCAATCGAGGTGTGGATGGCCGACCACGAGCGGCCGACTTACGCGAACATCACACCCGCTGAGGCTCTCCAGCTCGCGGCGGACCTAACCGCGGTTGCTTCCAAGATCGCTGCCGCTGAGGCTACGGAGGGCTGACCTAGATGACTTGGACAAAACTCAGCGACGACTTTACCGACGACTGCTGGGTGCTCTCAGATGAGGCTTACCGGCTGCATTCGGACGGGCTGATATGGAGCAACCGAAAGTTGCTTGATTTGTGCGTCCCCAAGGAAGACGTCGGCAGGTTCGCTAAGAAGCCCGAGGCTGTTGGGGAGCTGCTGGACCAGGGCTTCTGGTTGGACGTTGGTGCGGCTTATGTGATCCGGCACCACGCCCAGTACCAGCGCACCCGTGAAGCCGTGATCAAACAGCAGGAGATCAACCGACAGAACGGCGGCAAAGGTGGCCGGCCCAAGGGTAAGACGCGGGAGCAGGTCCAGGACGTCACCAACCTTGAAACCCATTCGCTAACCGAATCGCTAAGCGAATCGAAAACCGAAGAGATAACCGGGGTTTCTCAGAGTGAAGAACAAGATGCCATGAAGCAGGGCAACGAAAACCCCGCCAATTCAAGGGGAAAAACCCAATCGCGTATCGAATCGCCAAGCGGAAGTGAAACCGAAAGGGACAGGACTGGCCTAGAGAAGGTAGTTGTTACCCCCAGTAGTTCAAGTGATAAACCGGGAAACGCTATCGACCCCGATTACCCGACTGATCCCAGGGCGATTGCCTGGCGTCAGAGGATCGACGCCGAGGGCATCAAGTCACAGGCCGAGTTGGTAGCCGCGGGCAAGGGCAAGGTGACGGCGAAGCAGGCGGGCGTGATGTGGCAGGCCGCGTTTCCTGATTCGAGGGCCGCGTGATGTTCGATGACCTCCCATGCTCGACGGACAGGTGCGCCGGGTCAGCTCCATCCGGCCGGGCGACGTGCGACGACTGCCACGAGCACAACGGCTACCCCGCCGGCTACACACGTTCCATGGATGAGGCGTGGCTGAATTACACGCCATGCGACAAGATCCGGGCGGCCGCCGCATGAAGCCCCCGTCTGTTGCCGTCATGAATTTGACTCGCTCGCAGTACATCGAACTCTGCGACACCCTCCGCGATAAAGCGCAGGAAGCCCACGTCAACGCCCGCAAATGGGCCAACCGAGCTCTTGAGGCTGAGAGTCGCCTCGCAATATACGAACCGGGCGACGAGCCCACCACCATCCACCCCTCACGAAAGAGCGCACTGTGAACACCTGCCCCGTCAACTCAGACGATAACCTCATCCCGTCCGCCAAGCAGCCTTGCATCGAATGCCCGTTCCGAACCACCAACGCCGACATCCCGGCACCCCAGGACTGGTACACCCAAGACAACTTCGAACGCATTTGGGCAAGCGTGGCACGCGAAAATCAGTCCTTCCCCTGCCACATGTTCGACAGGCCAGAGGCTACCGGCTACGACGGCCGCAGCCGCGACGCCGGACTCCGCGAGCCCGTAGACCTAGGCAAGCCCAAGGAATGCGCCGGCATGACCGGCATGATTCACAGGGAAATACGCATCGCGTCGGGATACCCCGACTGGGAAACCTACATCGCCGCCAGGCCCACAGGGCTACAGCGCGAAGCCTACGAAACCGCCCTTGCACGCATGGCCGGCACCGGAACCCCGCTCACGGAACCAGCCGACCCGGACAGCGCCGTACTACTGGATCCGGCGCAGCGTGTAGACACCGAATCCCTGGCATGGAAACTAGGCGAATCCGGCAATGTGGCTCTGTTGAGCGCCACTCAGCAGCTCCTCGACGCACTCAACATTGCACCGCCGCCCTGTGATTGCCGGGTCTGCAATGGACACACCACCGCCCACGATTCCCGCGAACTCCTGACCGCAACCGGAGAGACCGTGAACGTAGATACCGAACTGCACACGCTCTTGGAAGTAATGAACGTCGCCGGCATACGCACCACCGGATCATGCAAAGACCTCCGCGGGGCAATGGAACAGCTTTGGCCGGAACAGGTGCAGGTACTCCTAGCGGAAGACCACCCCCACACCATCAGCTACGCCGTCACCCTGCGCCGGCGCGAAGCCGTCATTAGGTTTGAAAACCGGAACGACGCGGAACGGCAGTTCATCAAGTCCCTTCGATTCACTGAGGGTCTGCATATCGCCAACGGCCCGACACAGACGCAACTCACCTTCCCGCTGCACATGATCCCCGTCCTGGCGATCCTGGCAGGGCGCGCACGATGAGCCCGACAGTTCGCCCCGCCACAGCTAAGGACTTCACCGCAGTCGCCCGCCTCCTAACCTCCGCGTTTACCCTCGCCGGTATCCCGCAGATAGAAACGGCGGCCGACGTGAAGGCACGCAGCAACGCCGCGCTAGTCATCGTTGCGGAATTCCACGGCGCCGTCGTGGGCACCATGACCGTTGCATCCGCCGGAACCCCCTATGGGCCGCTCGCAAGCAAGGGACAGATGGAAGTCTCACGCCTAGCGGTGGAGCCACTGTTCCAGGGGCGTGGAATAGGCGCCGCCTTAGTACAAGCCGTAGTGCAGTCATGCCGCAACCAGGGCGTGCAAGCACTGGTAGGGGTAACCCTGGACGCCCTGCCCACCGCTCACCGCCTCTACGAATCCGCAGGCGCAAAGCCCACCAGAATCCCTGGACTCAAAGCCCGCGGCTACACGCTCGACCTCAGCAACGAAAAGGACAGCAAATAAAATGGCTCAGCCAGGACAGTTCAGGCCCCCGAACGACGAAAACTGGATCGGTCGCGAGATTGCGGACATCAAGCGCCAGATGCAACAGGATCGCGCCGCGAATCATTTTGCCCCCATGGGCATCCTTCCCCGTCAAGGCGGTATCGACGTACAGGGTTTTGTGAACTCCCTACGGGCGAACGGGACCAAGGGCGTAGCGATGGACGATGACGGCGTGTTCATCGTCTACAACGCCGCCGGGACCACGCCCGTAGCAAGGTTCGGGCCGCTGGATAATTCCGCGCCTGGACAGTATGGCGTGGAAGTGCTTGTGGGCACGACGTGGGTACAGCTCGGAGCGCAGTCCACAACGTGGGACACCGTCAGCGGCAAGCCCGGCTGGTCATCGAACCCCACAAGCATCGCCGGGACCAACATCAGCGGCACCGTGCCAGCGTCCACGGAAGCAGCCCACGCGCTCGACGCCGACGGATCAGTGAGGGCTTACAACACCGAGCCCGCCGGCACCGGAAGCTATTACGCCGTGTGGGTGGACGCCAACCAGAAGCTCTGCCGCAACACTTCCAGCATCGCGTACAAGGAGAACGTCCGGGCCCACAACCTGGACCCCGCCAGCGTGCTTGAACTTCAGCCAGTGATCTACGACCGGAAGGCCGGCGGATCCAACGAATACGGCCTCATCGCGGAACAGGTGCAGGAGCACGTTCCCGAGCTGGTGCAGTGGTTTGGCGGCAAGGTGGACGGCGTCCGCTATGAACTGTTGCCCGTTGCCCTGCTGGACGTCGTGAGGGATCAGGAGGACCGGATACGGGCACTGGAAGGCCGCGAACCACTCCCGCCCCGTCTCAGCGTTCCGAACGTGCCGGCGCCGGGCGCCCCCGACGTCGAACCCAAACCCCTGCCCTACACCATCGAGGAGACAGCATGATCATCCCCGCCGTCAACGTCCGCCCCATCGACAGGGCCCGCGCTATCCGCGCCACGCTCGCCGTGCGCCAGACGGACCAGGTAGCGCTCACCCACGTAGTCAAGGAAGCCGCAGCGGACGCAGACCGGGAATCAGTGGCGCAGCTAGTTCTGGCGCTCACCGAGCTAGCCGCTTCCTTCCTTGGCTCCATCCCTGATGGCGACGCCAAGCTACAGCAAATCCTTCTGGAGCACGCCCAATACACCAACGACAACGAACAGGAGAACTGACATGTTCCAGAGCAAGGCTGCCAGCTACCAGCACAACATGATGCAGGCCGAAAGGTTCCGCGCTAACCCGGCACTTCTCACGGCACCATCCGGTGAGCAGGAACCCGCCGTTGTCATCCGCAGCGCAGGCAAGATCCAAGGCGTTATTCCCATCGCCGCCGCTCTCCGCCTCGCCAACCAGCTGGCTGATTCCGTCGATGCCCACACCAGCAACACCAATTCAAGGAGCAACTGAATGTACAGCGACAGCACCGACCACACCAGCCCCGCAGAGCGCTATAAGGCCCGCCAGCTCGAAGACAAGGCCGCGTCATGGACCCCCGCAGCCCAAGCCGAGTACGCCAACTATCAGCGCATGCAGGCCGAAGGCATCAAGCTCAGCCCGAACATGCATATGGCACTCGGCTACCTGGACCAAGCAAAAACCGCTCACCAGCAGATCACCAACGGAAAGTAGAGAACCATCATGACTATCAAACTCACCACCGAAGAACTCGCCCAGGAACTCGAAAGCCGCCGCCAGCAGGAACAGGCCGAAGGGCAGCGCCGCGCCGGCGTCGTAACCGCGGCCCAAAAGGAATGGTCAAAGGAAATCCTCCGGACCTACAAGGAAACGGAAACCAAGCTGGAGGAAGACGGCGCCGCCGCCATCACCGCCGCAGAGAAAGCCGTCACTGACGGCGACTTCTCCGGAGCATTCACCGGATACACCAACTGGCACGCCTCACGGTGGGCGCGCTACCACCTCCGGTCAGCCGCTCAGAACTCCATCAACCGGGTGCCCGAGTACACCGGCGCGACACCCCCGGACCTGCGCATCGCTGACGTGAAGTTCCCCGAATGGCTCAACTCGCAGTGCGAACGGCTCGCCCAGCGCAACGGCATCACCAGCTACGAAGACGCCATCGGCCCCGAGATCCCCACCAGCTACGAAGACGCCGCCGCATGGCTGGAGACCAACCATGGCAAATGACGCACTCGACCCCGGACCGAACGGCGATTACCCGTTCATGCCGCGCAATGCGGACGGGACGCTGGACACAGTATGCATGCCCATTCACACAGTGCAGCACCCCACAGCCAAGGACAGGATGGGTAACCCGGTCATGATGAACCTCGAGCCCAAGCTACCGGACGGCCGCAAAGTCTCAGCAGTCGTACCACCCCAGCAGTAACCCATGGTCAGGCGTCAACACCACCGCAGCGTCCACAAGGGTGAGCTGAGAACGGAAGTGATGGGCAGTCAGAACACTGCACCAGCGCCACACGGTACCGGGTGCGTAGGAGCCACACCAACAAGCACAAGCGACGGCCACCGCGCACCCGGCACCACCACACCAGCAGCAGCACGACGGCGACGAGACAGGCCCCCCACCCCCTGGGGGGCACCCCATGAAGGGATCCCACCACCCCCACCGCTGGTGGGGTCTTTAGATGGTGCGGCAAGCAGTTAGACCCAACGAAAGGAGGCCGGCAAGTGCCCGGTCCTAAAGCGAATCCAGCCAAGCCGAACTCACGGCATCGCAGCCCCGGCGCACGTTCCGGCCTGATCGAACTTCCGGCGGAAGGTTGCGACCTGCCCATCCCGCCGCTGCCAAAATCGGGCAATTGGTCCCCAGAAGACAAGAAATTGTGGCGAAATATCTGGAAAAGCCCGCAAGCGAACGAGTATGACGACTCTTTTGTGCCTGCCGTAGCGGCCTACGTCTGCCACGCACGCGCTGTTTATGAGGGCACGGCAGCAGCATGGCAGGCCCAGGAAATGCGACATCTAGGCGGGCAGCTAGGGCTTACGCCCGCGGGGATGCTTGCCCTTGGCTGGGTAGTCCGCCATGAGCAGTAGGAGGCTAGCGCGGCGTGATTCCGTCGCCCCTGTCTTACCCATTTCCACGGACCCTAACCGCGTCGCACAGCAGACCCTCCAGACGCCCCGCGGTGAAGTCAGGGCTTGGTTCAAGGGCGGAATCTGTTACCGGGTCAATATTGCCGGCGTCATCTATGGATGGGGAGAGGGCCCCGACGTTTGGGCAGCCGTCCTGGATGGCAGCTTCCGACCCAACGACTACGGACACCACAACAGGTAGCGGCACGCAAAAGCGGCCCCGGATCTCTCAGGAGGTTCGGGGCCCGCTTTGTAGTTTGGCTGGCTTACAGTTTCGCGGCAGGCGCCACTTCAACAACTTCAACCGAAGCCATGAGCGCCGCCGATATGCGTTTCAGGTAGCCCACGCAGATAATGAGCAGCCCAAGGATTCCGCCGCCGCCAAGGAAGAACCCATTGGGTACACCGTTGAATGAGCCCAATACGAAGAGCACCACGCTCAGGAAGCAGAACATAATGCCCACTCCAATAAGAGTGTCGCCCGGAAGTTTGCCGTTTTTCCCCAATTTGATCCCCATGCGCTGATCTAACCACGTAAACCTGCCGCAGGGTATAGATCGCCGGAATGAGTCTTGGCCCAGCAGGAAACAGCACAGGCGTGCTAAATACTCGCTCGGTTATGCTCACCCCCATGATGAACTTTCCAGAACCGCAGACATGGTGGGATCAGCTCTCCGATGAGACACAGGCCAGGCTCCTAGCCAACAATCCACTAAATGAGGTACCGGGAGACCTGATACCGGAGGTGGTAAGAGCCGGTGCGCCAGTCACCGGGGCATGGTTCACAGCCACAGAGAGCGGACCGGACAAGTTGAGCTTGCCGAGGAGCTTTGAAGACTTCCTGGAGGAGCGGCGCCAGTCCTGAGCCCTGCGCGTTTGTGCCACAAGCTGTGGCGCAAACGTCCCACCGCCCGCGGGACATTCACCGTCAGACCCTCCGCCTAGTATCCCTGCCATGGTGAAGTTAGATGTTGAAGCGGTCGGCAGGATGCTGGATGACCTGCTGGCCCCGGTGGTGCGGTCCCCGTATGAGGAGATGGAGCCTGACTACGAGTACATGCCGAGCGGCGCTACTTGGCCTCGGTCGGAAGCCTATTGATCCAGGCAACAAGGTCCTCATGCGTGATGAGTGCTTTCGAGTTGAAATATCGGGCCAGCAGGTAATTGTCTGCGATCTGATCCCGCAGGGTGCGTGAACTCAGTCCGACTCTGGCCGCGGCCTCCTCGATGGTGTAAGCAATCTTCCGCGTCGTGTGACACGGGCAGCAGTTCGCGTGCTGGTAGTCCTTCCAATCATTCATTGGCCCAGTCTGCCCTCCGAGTCCGCAGAAAGTCCGCAAGAGGTCCGCAATCGGCCAATTTCAGGAAAATATGACCCACAAGGGAAAGCCCGGAATCTAGCGGTTATCAGCATGAGACAACGCCACCCAAATACCAATTTGCAGTTCGTCAACTTCCGCAGCTAGCGGACCAGGCCCTCGTTTTCGAGGCGCAAAAATTCTGCCGCTGACAAAAGACGCCGGCGCTACCGGAATACGGGCAGCGCCGGCGTTTTTGCGTGTCCCGGGTGAAAGTACGACGGCGGCGCCCGGGTCGGTCAGTCAGCCTCAGTTCAGCGGCCGGCCGGCAATCCGTTCCAGCCGGGCGATCCGCTCCTTCATCGGCGGGTGGGTGGCGAATAGCTTGGTCATCGCCCCGCCGCGGAACGGGTTGGCGATCATCAGGTGCGAGGTGTTGACCAGCTTCTGCTCCTGCGGCAGCGGCGCGATCCGCACCCCCTGCTCAATCTTGCGTAGGGCTGAGGCGAGCGCCAGCGGATCGCCAGTGAGCTGCGAACCGTCCTCGTCGGCGTCGTACTCGCGGGTCCGGGAGATGGCCAGCTGGATGAGCGAGGCGGCAAACGGTGCCAAAAGGGCCATCGCCAGCATGGCCAGCGGGTTGGAGGTGCGCCGGTCGCCGCCGAAGAACAGCAGCATCTGGCCCACGGATGTGATGACGCCGGCCACCGCGGCTGCCACCGAGGACGTGAGGATGTCCCGGTTGTACACGTGCATCAGCTCGTGCCCCAGGACCCCGCGCAGCTCGCGGGCATCCAGCAGCTGCAGGATCCCTTCGGTGCAGCACACGGCGGCGTTTTTGGGATTCCGGCCGGTGGCGAACGCGTTCGGGTTCATGGTGGGTGAGAGGTAGATGCGGGGCATCGGCTGGTTGGCCCGGACGGAGAGCTCCCGGACAATCTGGTAGAGCTGTGGCGCCTGGGCCTCCGTGACGGGGTAGGCCTGCATGGAGCGGATGGCAATTTTGTCGCTGTTCCAGTAGCCGTAGGCGGTGGTGGCCACGCCGATCAGGGCCATGATCCAGATGGGCGCTGAACTGCGGGTATTGATCCCGATCAGTCCGCCCAGGCCCAGGAGCACCGCCCACAGGACGCCAAAGAGCGCCGCAGTTTTCAGGCCGTTGTAATGCTTGTGCACGTCCACTCCTCCACGTCGCCCTGACAAAGTTGACCCAACAGGTTGCCCCGCCAAGTTGCCCCAACAAGGCATGGCCCTATGGCATCGGGTCGCGGGCATCGTACTGCCGGAAGCCCGGCTGCAGCTGTGCCGCCAGCCAGGCCACCGCGATGCACAAAACCCCGCCCAGAAGCAGGACCCAGCCCTCACTGAGAATCTTAGTCCCGCCGCCTGCCAGCAGGTCACCCACGCGCGGCCCACCGACCACCACCACAATG
The DNA here is from genome assembly GCF_054510755.1 of Pseudarthrobacter sp. MDT3-1. Classification (NCBI taxonomy): domain Bacteria; kingdom Bacillati; phylum Actinomycetota; class Actinomycetes; order Micrococcales; family Micrococcaceae; genus Pseudarthrobacter; species Pseudarthrobacter sp. MDT3-1. The sequence goes on from NZ_JBTNDX010000017.1 coordinate 17,134, forward strand.
AAGACCCCCTGGAGCCGTCCGCGCAGGTGGTCCGGCGCAGCGGCCTGCAGGATGGTGTTGCGGAAGACTGCACTGATGGAGTCTGCGATTCCGGCCAGTGCGCAGCACAAAGCCGCCGGGACCAGCCAAACTGTGGCCCCGCCGTCGTCCGTCCGTCCTGCCAGGAGCACCACCACACCGAAGCCGGCAATCGAGGCACCCCAGCCCATCACTGACCACACCACGGCACTCCCCTGCCACCGGATCTGGCCGAGCGGCCCCGAAAACAGGCCGGCCAGGAACGCGCCCACCGCGCTGGAGGCCAGCAGGATGCCCACCGTGGTTTCGCCGCCGCCGATCATCAGCGCACCGATGGCGGGCATCAGCGCGCGCGGCTGGGCCAGGATCATGGCCACGAGGTCGATGATGAAGGTCATCCGCAGGTTGGGCCGGGTGCCCAGGAACCGGAACCCCTCGATGACAGACCGGATCCCGGCCCGCCCGGCGCTTCCCGAGGGCGGCATGGACGGGAGCCTGAAGACCGCCCAGAGCACAAAAGCGAAGCTGATGAAGTCGATGGTGTACGTCCAGCCAAAGCCCACCCACGCCACCAGCACCCCCGCCAGCAGGGGTCCCACCGTCAACGCCAGCCCGAACGACATCATGCTGAGCGCGTTGGCCGCGGGAAGCAGTTCCTTGCGGATGAGCGTGGGGATGATGGCACTGCGGGCCGGCTGGTTGATGGCCTGGGCACCGCTTTGCAGCGCCACCAGGAGGTAGAGAATCCAGACGTTTCCCAGCTGCAGCCAGGACTGCAGCGCGATCAGGCCGGTAGTCAGCCACAGGACGGACGTTGCCAGGAGCGCCACCGTGCGGCGGTTGTGGGAGTCGGCGATGGAGCCGCCCAGCAGGCCGCCGAACACCAGCGGCACCAGCGCAAACACACCCAGCAGTCCCACATAGAAACTGTCCTGCGTGAGCCGGTACACCTCCAGGCTCACGGCCACCAGCGTGAGCTGGCTCCCCACGGCCGAGACGGCGGAACCCAGCCAGAGCCGGCGGAAGGCCGGGCTCTCCCGGAGCGGTGTGATATCGGCCAGCAGTTTCCCCACCCTGCAACCCTAATAGCGCATCAGTGTCCTGTTCTGTCACACGCTTGGTATCCTCAGGCGGGGGAAAGGAGTCGGCATATGCATGTTTCCAGGCGGCTGCTTTTTGCCTCGCCTTGCTGGGAGGTTGCCCGGCCCCGCACCGCCCTGAACGCCGGCCATCTCCTGATCAGGCTCACGAATCCGGCCATGGCGTTCGATCTCCGCTCCGCCACCGACTGGCTGCACTGCCACAACACTGCCCGGCAGGCCCTCGCCGAAGTGCTGGGGGCCGGCCGCTGCACCGTTATGTTTGCGCACCAGTGGCACCCCATCGGAGCGGCCATCGGCGAACCGGAAGCGGAATCCTCCACGCCCACGTTCCACGTCTTCGGGCGCTGGGACGCCGAGCCGGTCACGCCCGGCGAACAGCTGCGCCTGCCCGTTCAGCGCCGCGTGCCGGCCGCAGCGGAAGAACTTGGCGAGTACGACGGCGGCCTCCGCGCCGCCCTGCGCCGGCTGGCTGATGCGCGCCCGGCGGAGCCCGTCCCGCCGGCGGACGGCACGCTCCCGGAACTCACCGCCAGGACCCCGAAATTCAAGGCCGGCGCGCACCACACGGTGCTCGCACCGGCGTTGCCGCCGGCGCCGGGCGGTCCCGGCCTGACACCCGGCCATCTGCTGGCGCTGGCCGCCGTCGTCGAGGGCCTGGCAACCCGCCCCGGCGTGACCGGGCTGAGCTGCGTGGTGCCGGAACCCGGACCCGGCGGCCTGGAAGTCCATGCCATGGGCCGCTCGGGAGGAGAATCCCGCAACCCCATGCAGGAATTCCTGGACCTGCCGAAGGTAAGCCAAGCCTTATTGTGATCGACTCATAATAAGTGCTTCAATAGAAACATGTCGGAACACTTTGGCGGCCACGATGCATGGGCTGCCGCCCTGCGTGCCCACGGCCGCCGGGTGACCAAACAGCGGCTCGCCGTGCTGACCGCCGTCGAACATCATCCGCACTCCCCCGCGGAGAGCATCCTGGCCGCCGCGCGCACCGAACTTCCGGAGCTGACCGCGCAATCGGTATACGTGGTCCTCGGCGACCTGACCGACCTGCACATGCTGCGCCGCTTCGAGCCGCCGCATTCCCCGGCCCTGTATGAGACCCGCGTCGGTGACAACCACCACCACGCCATCTGCATCAGCTGCGGCCGCGTGGAGGACGTCGAATGCGCCGTCGGGCACGCACCCTGCCTCACCCCGCACTGGGATGAGAACTCCAAGCCGATGACCATCCAGATTGCCGACGTGATGTACCAGGGCATCTGCCAGGACTGCCAAGAGTCCCAAAAACTTCCTTCTGAACGTCCCAAGTAATCGAGAAATAGGAGAAAAATGACTGCGAACATCTCTACAACCCAGTCCGGTGCGCCCGTCACTTCCGACGCGCACGCACAGTCCGTCGGTGCCGACGGCGCCATTATCCTCACGGACCACTACCTGATCGAAAAGCTCGCCCAGTTCAACCGCGAGCGGGTGCCGGAGCGCGTAGTGCACGCCAAGGGCGGCGGCGCGTTCGGTACGTTCAAGGCCACTTCGGACATCTCCAAGTACACCAAGGCCGCGTTCCTGCAGCCGGGCGTTGAGACCGAGATGCTGATCCGTTTCTCCTCGGTTGCCGGCGAGGCCGGCTCCCCGGACACCTGGCGCGATCCCCGCGGTTTCGCCGTCAAGTTCTACACCTCCGAGGGCAACTACGACCTCGTGGGCAACAACACCCCCGTCTTCTTCATCCGCGACGGCATCAAGTTCCCGGACTTCATCCACTCCCAGAAGCGCCTCCCGGGCACGCACCTGCGCGATGCGGACATGCAGTGGGACTTCTGGACCCTGTCCCCGGAATCCGCACACCAGGTGACCTGGCTTATGGGCGACCGCGGCCTGCCGGCCTCCTGGCGTGAAATGCAGGGCTACGGCTCGCACACCTACCAGTGGATCAATGCCGAGGGCGAGCGCTTCTGGGTCAAGTACCACTTCAAGTCCAACCAGGGCGTCAAGACCATCTCCGGCGACCAGGCCGAAGAGCTGGCTGGCTCGGACGCGGACTTCTACATCCGCGACCTGCAGGACAACATCGCCGAGGGCAACTTCCCGTCCTGGGAACTGCACGTCCAGGTCATGCCGTACGAAGACGCCAAGGGCTACCGCTTCAACCCGTTCGACCTCACCAAGGTGTGGCCGCACTCGGACTACCCGCTGATCCACGTGGGCACCATGGAGCTGAACAAGAACCCGGAGAACTACTTCGCGCAGATCGAGCAGGCCACCTTCGCGCCGTCGAACTTCGTGCCGGGCATCGCCGCCTCCCCGGACAAGATGCTGCAGGCCCGTATCTTCTCCTACGCCGACGCACACCGCTACCGCGTGGGCACCAACCACGCGCAGATCCCGGTGAACCAGCCGAAGAACCAGGTCAACAACTACAGCCAGGACGGCGCCGGGCGTTACCATTTCAACGCCCCGTCCGTACCGGTTTACGCGCCGAACTCCTTCAACGGCCCGGCTGCCGTTGAGCCGGCTTCCCCGGCCGGCGGCTGGGAGAACGACGGTGAGCTCACGCTCTCCGCACACTCCCTGCACGCCGAGGACGGCGACTTCGGCCAGGCCGGCACCCTGTACCGCGAGGTGTTCGACGACGGCGCCAAGGCCCGTCTGCTGGACACCATCAGCGGTGCGGTAGGCGGCGTGAAGAACGCCGAGATCAAGGAACGCGCCATCCAGTACTGGACCAATGTGGACGCCGAACTCGGCGCCAAGCTGCGCGCCAACCTGGGTGCGGGCTCCACTGATTCCGACGCCGAGGCTGCCAACAAGATCGGCTAGTTTCTCTGCCCCCTGTGGTGCAACGTCCGCCCCGTCACGGTTTTGCGTGGCGGGGCGGTCTCGTTTCCACACAGCTCTTGTTTCCACACAGCTCTTGTTTCCACACAGCTCTTGTTTCCACATAGGAGCCTGCCGCAATGGCCGGGCTGCCCGGTGGTCCCTAGGATCACTGCATGAGTACATTCCAGGGCATCCCTGCAGGGGCATTCGCGTTCTATGCCGAACTTGAGCACAACAACAACCGGGAGTGGTGGCTGGAGCACAAGGACAGCTACAACACCCTGGTGCGGGATCCGGTCACGGCCCTGCTGGCCGAACTGGAGCCGCGGTTTGGGCCGGGCAAGATCTTCCGGCCCAACCGGGACATCAGGTTCTCCCAGGACAAATCGCCCTACAAGACTGCCCAGGGAGCGTTCGCGTCGTCCCAGGAAGGCGTGGGCTATTACGTCCAGGTGAGCGCCGACGGGCTCCTGGTGGGCGGCGGCTGCCACACCAGTACGCCGGCCCAGCTGGCCCGCTTACGAAACTCCGTGGATGCGTCCGGCACCGGCGAATCGCTGCGGCACATCGTGGAGACCGTGGCTGCCGCGGGCTTTGCCGTGGAGGGCGAAAAACTCAAGACCGTGCCGCGCGGTTTCGACAAGGACCATCCCCGGGCGGAGCTGCTGAAGCACAAGTCGCTGTCCGCCGGCATCGAACTGGGCCAGCCGGAGTGGCTGGATTCGCCGGCGGCGGTGCAGGAAATCGAGGCGCTGTGGGACAAGCTGCGGCCCTTGGTGGACTGGGTGGGCCGGCATGCGGCCCCGTGACGCCGTACTTCCTGTAGATGGGATAGCTCCCCATACGACGGGGGCACGGCCAGCAAGTCCGAGATGTAGCCTGCCACAAAAGCGTCGCCGGCCCCCACTGTGTTGATGGCGTTGACGCGGACTGATCCTGCGCGTATTCCACTCCGTCCATCACCGCGGCACAGCCTGCGGCACCGCGCTTGATGACCGCCTGGCCCGCCCCAGGGCAGCGATCCGGCCGGCAAGCTCCAGGGAGTCGTCAGACTTTCCCAACCGCGATGGCGGCTTCGTCGTCCCCGGCGAACACGATGTCTGCCTGGGCGATGACGTTCCGGAAAACGTCACAGGCTTCGTCGGCGGACCACAGCGCGGCGCGGGAGTGATGCCCGTGAGGTGCAGCAGCCGGGCGTTGGCAATCCGATCGGCCGGGGTGTCCTCCCGGGCCCGCCGGGAGCCCCGCGCTTCCGGACCGGTAGACCAGACCTTGAGCTGGTCCATGGTGCGGCGCTCTTTGATCATGAGGCCGGTGGGTGCCGACTCGTCCCGCAGGGGGAACCCGATGCCCTAAATAGGGCTTATCGGCAAAATCACAACAGAGCAAAATCGCGGACGCACGAAAGAGGCACCCGGCCACCAAAGGGTGCCCGGGTGCCTCCGTCTTGTGCGCAGTTTTGCAGCCGCCCAGCCTAGGTGCGGGTGAGTGCCTCGTCGTCGGCCGGGGCATCACTGCCGGAAAGGCGGGCGTCCGCGCCGGAGTCCGCGCCGGATTCCGTGGCGTCCACGGCGGACTTGGCCTCGGCGAACTTTTCGTTCAGGCGGGAGTGACGCTGGCCGTAGGCGAAGTAGATCACGACGCCGATGACCAGCCAGCCGGCGAAGAAGATCCACGTCTCCACGGCGAGGTTTGTCATCAGGTACAGGCACAGGACGGCGGAAACCACCGGGAGGACCTTGCCGAACGGGACGCGGAAGGACGGCTTCAGGTCCGGACGCTTTTTGCGCAGCACCAGGATGCCCAGGCTCACAACCACAAACGCCGACAGTGTGCCGATGTTGATCATTTCTTCCAGCAGGTCCACGTTGGTCAGGCCGGCCACAAGTGCTACGGCGGCGCCGCAGATGATCTGGAGGCGGACCGGCGTCGAACGCTTTTCGCTGGTCTTGGACAGCGCGCGGGGCAGCAGTCCGTCGCGGCTCATGGCCAGCACCACGCGGGACAGCCCCATCAGCAGCACCATGATGACAGTGGTGAGGCCGATCAGGGAGCCGAAGGCGATGACCTTGGCCGCGGTGGTGTTGCCGACGGCCTCGAACGCGGTGGTGAGGGTGGGAGTCTCGGCTGCCGCGAGGTCCGTGTAGGACACCATGCCGGTGAGCGCGAGGGACACCAGGATGTAGAGCAGCGTCACCACGGCCAGGCCGCCGAAGATGCCGCGAGGCAGGGTCTTCTGCGGGTTCTTGACTTCCTCCGCGGACGTGGCCACGACATCAAAGCCGATGAAGGCGAAGAACACCAGCGCCGCGCCGGCGAAGATGCCCAGCGTGCCGTACTGGGCGGGCGCGGCACCGGTGAGGAAGCCGAAGAATGATTGCTTCAGAACATCCGCGGAGCCGCCGGCGGTAGGTTCCGCGGCGGGCACGAACGGCGTGTAGTTCTCGAACTTCACGTAGGTGAAGCCCACTACGATCACAAACAGCACAACGGCGATCTTGATCAGGGTGAAGACGTTGCCCACGCGGGCGGAGAGCTTGGTGCCGAGCACCAGGAGCACGGTGAAGACGGCAACGATCAGGAACGCACCCCAGTAGAGGTCCACGCCGCCGAGAGACAGTGCTGGCGGCACGTCGGCCCCCATCAGCGCGAACACCTTGCTGAGGTAGATGCCCCAGTACTTGGCGATCACTGCCGCGGCGGTGAAAAGTTCCAGGATCAGGTTCCAGCCGATGATCCACGCCAGCAGCTCGCCCATGGTGGCGTACGTAAAGACGTAGGCCGACCCGGCAACCGGAATGGCGGTGGCAAACTCGGCGTAGCACATGATGGCCAGGGCACACGTCACGGCGGCAATGGCAAAGGACAACGTCACGGCGGGGCCGGAGAAGTTGGCCGCAGCCTTGGCGCCGACCGAGAAAATGCCGGCGCCGACAGCGACGGCGACACCCATGATCATCAGGTCCCAGCTGCTGAGCGACCGCTTGAGCTTGCGTCCGGGTTCATCGGCGTCGGCGATGGACTGCTCGATGGATTTGGTCCGGAGAAGGTTCATAAGGTTCCACAATCCTGATTTGTGTTGGAAACAGACCCATCAACGATACTCGTCCACCCACTGGACGTTCACATCTGTCCCGCATGGTGAGACTCCCTGCCCGCCCCGGTTAAGCGCGAACAGACACTTGAGGCCCTCGCCGGGAGGGCCTCAAGTGTCCGTTCGCACTGGTGTTTGGTGCTGGTGCTTTGGTGCTGGCTGCGTGTTGGACCGTACTGCTAGACCGGCCAGTCCATCAGCTTTGACCGGATCAGGAACCGCTTGCCTTCCGGCGACTCAACCGAGAACCCGCTCCCCCGGCCCTCGACCACGTCCACGGTCAGATGGGTGTGGCTCCAGTAGTTGAACTGCTCCCTGGACATCCAGAACTCGAGGGGCTGCGGCTCCAGGCCGCCGGCGATGTCGAACAGCCCCAGGAGGACGTCCGCTTCCGCGGTGATGAACTCCCCGGCCGGATAACACATAGGCGAGGACCCGTCGCAGCAGCCGCCGGACTGGTGGAACATCAGGGGCCCGTGCTGCCCCCACAACTTCCTGAGCAGTCCCAGGGCCTCGGCGGTGAGAGCCACGCGGGAGATATCCTCCCCGGGCAGCGTCACCGCCGCGTCAAGCCTCGCCTCCATCATCAGTACTTGATAACGACGCGGCCGTCGATCTTGGCGTGCTTCATCTCGTCAAGAACGGCGTTGACCTCGGAAAGCTCCCGGGTGGAGACCGTGGGGTGGATTTTGCCCTCCGCGTAGAACTCGAGGGCTTCCTCCAGGTCCTGCCGGGTTCCCACGATCGAGCCGCGGACGGTCAGGCCCTTGAGCACAATCTCGAAGATCGGTGCCGGGAAGTCGCCCGGCGGCAGGCCGTTGAACACAATCGTCCCGCCCCGGCGGGCCATGCCGATCGCCTGGCCGAAAGCAGACGGGTGTACTGCGGTGACAAGCACTCCATGACAACCTCCGGTTTCACGTTGGATAACTTCGACGGGATCTTCGTGCAGCGCGTTGACGGTCAGCTCCGCACCGTGCTTCTTGGCTAGGGCGAGTTTGTCGTCCGCGATGTCCACGGCGGCTACCCGCAGGCCCATCGCCACTGCGTACTGGACAGCAATGTGCCCGAGTCCGCCGATGCCGGAAATGGTGACCCACTGTCCGGGCCTGGCTTCGGTCATCTTCAGGCCCTTGTAGACCGTGACGCCGGCGCAAAGCACCGGTGCGACTTCAACGGGGTCCGAGCCCGCCGGGATGCGGGCGGCAAAGCGCGTGTCCACGAGCATGTACTCCCCGAAGGAGCCGTCCACACTGTAGCCGGCGTTCTTCTGTACCTCGCAGAGTGTCTCCCAGCCGGTGCGGCAGTACTGGCAGTCGCCGCAGGCGGACCAGAGCCAGGCGTTGCCGACGAGGTCGCCGACGGCGAGGTCGGTGACACCTTCGCCCAGGGCAACCACTTCGCCCACGCCTTCGTGGCCGGGGATGAACGGCGGTGTCGGCTTGACCGGCCAGTCGCCCGCTGCCGCGTGGAGGTCTGTGTGGCAGACGCCGGTGGTGATGACCTTGACCAGCGCCTCGCCCCGGCCCGGGGTGGGAATGGGGAGGGTCTGGATCTGAAGATCCTTGCCGAATTCGGTTACTACTGCTGCTTGCATTGTCGTCGTCATTGGCGAAATCCTTGCGTAGATAAAGCGATGGTGAGGTGGAGGTGGTGCTGCCTTCCTGAGGGGTGGCCAGGACGGTGCAGGCGGGGACGGACCAGTGCTGATCCGTCCCCGCCCGGGCTAAGGGCGGCTTAGAAGAAGCCGAGCTTGTTCTCGTTGTAGCTGACCAGGAGGTTCTTGGTCTGCTGGTAGTGGTCCAGCATCATGGAGTGGTTTTCACGTCCGATGCCGGAGGACTTGTACCCGCCGAACGCAGCGCCGGCCGGGTAGGCGTGGTAGTTGTTGACCCAGACGCGGCCGGCCTGGATCTCGCGGCCCGCACGGTAAGCGACGTTGCCGTTCCGCGACCAGACGCCGGCGCCAAGCCCGTAGAGGGTGTCGTTGGCGATGCCCATCGCGTCGTTGTAGTCGCTGAAGCGGGTCACGGAAACAACCGGCCCGAAGATTTCCTCCTGGAAGATCCGCATCTTGTTGTGGCCTTCGAAGATGGTCGGCTGGACGTAGTATCCGCCGGCCAGGTCTCCGGGCATGTCGGCCCGGGCGCCGCCGGTGAGCACCTTGGCGCCTTCCTGCTTGCCGATGTCGATGTAGGAGAGGATCTTTTCCAGCTGGTCGTTGGAGGCCTGGGCACCGAGCTGGGTTTCGGTGTCCAGCGGGTTGCCCTGGATGATTTTCTCCACCCGGGCCACCGCGTCAGCCATGAAGGAATCGTAGATGTCTTCCTGGACGAGGGCACGGGACGGGCAGGTGCAGACCTCGCCCTGGTTGAAGGCGAAGAGCGCGAAGCCCTCCTGTGCCTTGTCATAGAACGCGTCGTCGGACTCGGCAACATCGTTGAAGAAGATGTTCGGGCTCTTGCCGCCGAGCTCCAGGGTGACGGGGATCAGGTTCTGGCTGGCGTACTGGCTGATGAGGCGCCCGGTGGACGTCTCGCCGGTGAAGGCGATCTTGCGGATCCGCGGGCTGGACGCGAGCGGTTTGCCGGCCTCGACGCCGAAGCCGTTGACCACGTTGAGGACACCGGCGGGCAGCAGGTCACCGATGAGTTCCATCAGGACCAGAATGGACGTCGGCGTCTGCTCGGCGGGCTTGAGGACAACGGCGTTGCCGGCTGCCAGGGCCGGGGCGAGCTTCCAGACGGCCATCAGGATGGGGAAGTTCCACGGGATGATCTGGCCCACGACGCCGAGGGGCTCGTGGTAGTGGTAGGCCGTGGTGTCGTCGTCGAGCTGTGAGAGCCGGCCTTCCTGGGCGCGGACAGCGGCGGCGAAGTAGCGGAAGTGGTCCGCGGCGAGCGGGATGTCCGCGTTCAGGGTCTCCCGGATGGGCTTGCCGTTGTCCCAGGATTCGGCGACGGCGAGCATCTCGAGGTTCTCGTCGATGCGGTCGGCGATCTTGTTCAGGACCGCGGCGCGCTCGGCGACGGAGGTCTTGCCCCAGGACGGTGCGATCTTGTGGGCGGCGTCCAGGGCCAGTTCGATGTCTTCCGCGGTGCCGCGGGCCACTTCGCAGAAGACCTTGCCGGTGACGGGTGTGATGTTCTCGAAGTACTGGCCCTTGACGGGGGCAACCCACTCGCCGCCGATCCAGTTCTCGTAGCGGTCCTTGAACGTGACCTTCGAACCCTCGGTACCGGGCTGTGCGTAAACAGTCATTGCTAGCTCCTTTGCTGTGCATGAAAGGTGGCGCCTGATGGTGGCGTCCGCCGTTGGTCTCAGCGTAGGAGCGTGAAGGTTGCAGTCAGGTTGCGCGCAAGTGAGCCAGCTCACAGAACAATCAGTTTGGGCCCACGCCTGCCGGGTTCCCTGGCCGAGCTTGCGAGGTGAGGGGGCAGGTGGGGAGCGAAACCAGGTCAGGCGCTGAGTTCGGCTTCCAGCCGCTCAAGGTCCGCGACGACGGCGGCCCGCTTGGGCGAGCGCGCCGGCAGCAGCTTCAGGGCGACGGTCCGGACGTCGACGTCGTCCCTCGCCTCCGGAAGGGCCGCGTACTTGAGCAGCGTCTCGGCACTGCCGTCCGTCAGGACCGCTTCGCGCATGAGCGAGGAGACCCTGTCACGGAGGTCGATGATGCCCGGCGCTTCGGAGCGCGGCAGCACTGCGCCGCGGTAGATTTCCAGCGCAATGCGATGAGCGCCGCGCTGTAGGCAGTTCAGCACCTGGCCGCTGTCCGGGACCAGGTCCATGGTGAGTTTGTACGGCCTGGATTCGGGCACGGCGGCCGGGTTGAGCTGCTGGAGGATCTTGCGCAGCCGGACCATTTCCGCGCGGAGCGTCATGGTGGGGCCGTCGCCCGGGTAGAGCAGGACACTGAGCTCCTCGGCGCTCAGCCCGTCCGGGTGGGTGCTGAGCAAGGCGAGGATTTCACTGTGCCGGGCGGACAGTGCCACCGTTCTGCCTTCGATGCTGAGCAATGCCTGGTCGCGGCCCAGAAGCTGCAGGCTGTTGCGGTACAGGCTGCCTTCCTTGGCGCCGCCGGCTCCCCCGGCCCGGGCCGAATCCGACCTGGCCGCCGAACTGGCGTTCCGCCGTCGGGCCGGCCGGCTGGCAAGGGTGGCCGCAAGCTGCAGCCGCTCAACACGGAGCTGCGCCTGGGCGGCAGCGACAGTCGCCTCGACGAGCGACAGCGTGTGGGGCGCCACCGCGCTGGCTTTGCCCGTGATGTCCACAACGCCCAGCAGCGCACCGGAATCCGGGTCGTGGAACGGGACGGCGGTGCAGCTCCACGCGTGCACGGACCGCTGGTAATGCTCCGCCCCGGAAATCTGGATGCCGCGGCCCAGGGCAAGGGCAGTGCCGGGAGCGCTGGTGCCCACGGTGGCCTCTGACCAGTCGGCGCCCGGCACGAACATCATGCCTTCGGCACGGCGCTGCAGGGCCGGATCGCCTTCCACCCAGAGCAGCCGGCCCACCTCATCACCCACGGCAACGAGCAGGCCGCTGTCGTGGCTGGGCTGGACCAGGAGCTTGTGGATCACGGGCATAATGCTGGCCAGGGGGTGCTGCCGCCGGTATTCCTCAAGCTCGTCAGTGTCCAGGGCAAGGGGTGCTTCGGGATTGTCCGGATTGGCTTTCAATCGGGCGGACCGCTGCCAGGATTCCCGGATCAGCCTGCGCAGCCCGGGGATTTCCGGTGCGTCCGGAAACGCCTGGGCGTCGAGTTGCCCATGGGCGGCCAGGGCATGCCGCTGTGCCAGCGCAGTCGCTTCGCCGCCGGACGCCGGCGGCAGGATCAGGTTCCTCATCGAACTCCCCTCGGTCCTGCAAGTCTACTGGCCGCAGGCGCGAACCCTCCAGTGCCAGCCCCTCTTGCGCGAACGGACACTTGAGGCCCCTCTGGCTGGGGCCTCAAGTGCCCGTTCGCGCTGTTTTGGTGGGTGACGCTGGGTCAGGCGCGGGAGATGTTGATCATTTCCTCGCGTGGGACTACTTTGATGCGTTCACGCACGACGGCGGCGGTCCCGTCGGCGCCGACCTCGCCTTCTGTCCACGCGGCGCCGAGGGCTGCTTCGTGCGCGTCCAGCTTGATCCAGCCCTCCCAGGTGGTGAACTCGATGCCGCGCTCCTGCAGGAGGTCGATGATGGCCTGCGGGTCCGGGTTCTGGGCGGGTGGCAGGGTGAGCCGGTCCTCCAGCAGGAAGCCGATGGTCTCCAGGGCATCGCCCTTGGTGTGGCCGATGAGGCCGACCGGCCCGCGCTTGATCCAGCCGGTGGCGTAGATTCCGGGGACGGGGTTGCCATCGGAGTCGAGCACGCGGCCGCCCTCGTTCGGGATCACTCCGCGTTTGGCGTTGTATTCCAGCTCGTCCAGTGGCGAACCGTGGTAGCCGATGGCGCGGTACACGGCCTGGACGGGGTAGTCCACAAACTCGCCCGTGCCTTTGACGCTGCCGGTGCCATCCAGCTCCATCCGCTCAAACTTGATGCCGGCCACCCGGCCGGACCCGCCGTCGTCGGGGTCCTGGTATATCTCCACCGGGCTGTGCAGGAAGTGCAGGTGCAGGCGGCGGGAGGACGGCTCTTCCGCTTCGGCGTGCTCCTCCACAAGCCAGTTGGTCAGCGTGTTCACCATGGTCTTGATCTGGTTGTTGCTGCGGATGGCGTCATCGGAGGCTTCGTCGAACTCGAAGTCCTCCGGGTACAGGACAATGTCCACGTCCTTCATGTGGCTCAGCTCGCGCAGCTCCAGCGGCGTGAACTTGACCTGGGCCGGGCCGCGGCGGCCAAAGACGTGGACGTCGGTGACCGGGGAGTTCTTCAGGCCCTGGTAGACGTTGTCCGGGATCTCGGTGGTGAGGAGTTCATCGGGGTGTTTGACCAGCATCCGGGCCACGTCCAGCGCCACGTTGCCGTTGCCTATCACGGCGATTTCCTTGGCATCCAGCGGCCAGTCGCGGGGCACGTCCGGGTGGCCGTCGTACCACGACACAAAGTCCGCGCCGCCGAACGATCCGGCCAGGTCAATGCCAGGAATGGCCAGGTCCGCGTCCTTGATGGCGCCGGTGGAGAAGATCACGGCGTCGTAGAAGGCCCGGAAGTCATGGAGGGTGAGATCGCGGCCGTACGTGACGTTGCCCAGGAAGCGGATGTCGCCCCGGTCCAGGACCTTGTGCAGCGCGTTCACGATCCCCTTGATGCGCGGGTGGTCAGGGGCCACGCCGTAGCGGATCAGGCCGTACGGGGCGGGGTAGGCCTCAAAAAGGTCGATACTGACCTCAAAATCGCCGTCCTTGACGCCGTTGGACTTGGTCAGGATATCCGCCGCGTAAACACCTGCCGGTCCCGCACCCACAATGGCAACGCGGAGTGGACGGTTGGAGGTGGTTTCGGCTTGGTTGGACACCGGGAGCCCTTCTGGAACGAGGAGATTGCGACGGAGGCGCACAGTGCAGTTGCGCACAATGTCCCATTCTAAATGTGCCCACCGCGGGACGCGGCATCGTGTGATGCCAGACGTTCAGCTGCCTGTCGCTCTTCCTTTACCCGCGCCACCCCCGCTGGCAACCATCCGGCTTGAGCCTTATCACGACCGCATGGGCGGCGTCCAGTCACAGGATCCCTGGGGAGCCATCATTTCCAATGAACGCATTTCCTTCACCTCTCTTGTTAGTCAGGCCCTTCCTGCGGCGACCCGCTGGAAGGAGCGCGAACTCGCCGTCTTCAGCGCTGGCGTTCAGCACGGCCATGTTTCCGCGCTGCCATCACTTAACGTGCGGCAACGGTTGACCAATCCCGTTGAACAGCCAACCGAAGTCCTGGCACAGCCAGTCCGCCTGCCGGCCATCCACCAACTGGTGCGCCGGATGGATCACTTCAACCAGCCACTGGTCGTCTGGCGCCTGATCTCGGGCAACCACAGGGAACTCGGCCGGGGGGTTGGCCTCTTCCCGAGCTATGCGGTGGCGGCCGCGAATGCGACGGCCGCTCAGAAGGCCGCCCAGGACCTGACCATTACCTTCGTCCAGAACCAGCAGGCCCGGGACTACGGATGGTACGTCAGCCTGCGCGGACGCCCCGTGTTGATGGCCAGCGCCTGGTACCCCACCATCCGGGACCGGGACCGCAGCGCCCTGGCGGCACTGGACCTGCTTGGCGGCGCACGCCTGCTAGAAACAGTGATCCGCCACGGACACCGGCATCTTCCGGTTGAGTTCCCGCCCGAGCTCCTGCGTGCAGGAGCTCCCGGCGTGGAACGGCTGCCCGAAGCCCCCTTGCCGGTGCTTTCACCAAACGTTCACCTGATCGCAGGTTCTTCTTAGCCAAGCAATTCGAAATGCCGGGCAGCGCCGCCGCAGACTCATAGCGGCCGGCACTGTCCTGACTACTCCGGCAGCCGCAGACCGCAGCGGCAGTGCCCGCACTGCGCCGTGGCCCACCTGCACCAGCTAATCCACTCGGTACCTAAGATGGGGAATCTTGACATGAAATTGAAGTCCTTCCAGGCTGTCGGCGCTATCTGCGTCACCGCCTTGGCACTCGGCCTGATCAGCTCAGCAAGCGCGTCTGCGGAGCCCACGACGCCGGACCGCCCGCTGGCGGCCGTTGGTTCCGACACCATCCAGGACGTCTGGAACGCCCTGACCAACACAGGCCCCATCAGGACAGTGGCTTCCTACGACGCCTTTGGCCTGCCCTCGGCGATCGTGACCAAAACGGGAGTCACCGCGTTTACGCGTCCCAACGGTTCCGGTGCCGGCGTCAAGGCCCTGAGCGCCAGCCTGAACCCGCTGAACCATGTTTACAAGGACTCGGCCAACAACACCTTCACGCTGAAAAGGAACGACGTCGACATCGCCCGGTCCTCTTCCTCACCCAGCGTGGCAGGCACTGACCTGACGTTCCTGCCGTTCGCACGCGACGCGATGACCGTGGCAGTCAAGGACTCCACCAACACGCCGGTGAACCTGACCACCCAGCAGATCGCCAACATCTTCAGCTGCACGGCCGGCGACGGCGTCACCATTGACGGCACCACAGGCAAGCCCGTCATCGGAACCATGACCTTTACTCCCAAGCTGCCCCAGGCCGCTTCGGGCACCCGCGCCTTCTTCGTGAAGGCCATCGGCGTCACCCCGAACAGCACCTGCATCCCCGACATCGAGCAGAACTATCCCGAAAATAACGGTGCGGCCCTCATCAACGACGGCGACATCATCGCTTTCTCCGCCGCCCAGTGGATCGCGCAGAAGAACGGCGCCATGGCCAACACCACGGCTGCCGGTCAGGTGCTGGCGAACATCGACGGCCTGAAGGCGATCGACCCGGCCACCACGGCTCCGGCACTGGCCCCCGGAGACCTCTACGGTAACGCAGCCGTGGCACCCGCGAGCGGCAAGGGCACCTTCGCCCGGGACACCTACAACGTGGTGGCCAGCTCCACCCAGACCAGCAAGCTCATTTACAGCCTGGTCCTGAGCAATGCCGTGACCACCAACCTGAAGACCATTGGCAGCAAGGTCATCATCAACAAGTTTGGTTTCAAGACGCTCTCCTACGTGGGCGACTGGACGATGGGCAAAAAGTCGGGTTACACCAACTAACAATTCCTCCGGCCGGGTCCTGAATTCCGTTCATAAAGAATTTACTTTCAGTACCGTCTTGCTTTACTTTGCCACGCCCGCAGAATTCGACTGATGACCCAGACTGATCGGTAATTCTTCGCAGCGATTTTCGCTGGTTGGCCGGTGGATTTAATTTCCCGGCGCCGGGCAACACCGCAGCAGTAGACACGTTTATCTGAGAAAGAAGAAATGATTATGGCTAACGCCACGACAATGAAATCCCGCTGGGGCCTGAACGCCACGTCCGCCGTTGCCGGCACCGCCCTCCTGCTGGGCGGTGGAATCGCTGTTGCCAACGCGGACCTCCCGGCCGGCTCGGCAGGAACCGTCACGGCCAACCCGACGAGCGGCAACTGGAGCGCCCTGAGCCTGTCCGTGCTGAAGCTGCACAGCGACATGGTCTGCCCCACCACCGGCAACATCCTCGAGGGCGCGCTGATCTTTATGTCCGAGCCCGGGCAGGAAATCCAGCCGGCGCTGAGCAGCACCGTGGAAGCGCAGACGGTCTACCCCCTGACGCAGGATCCCCAGTACGCGATGTCCCTGAATGCCAACGGCACGATTGCTGACGACAACACGCTGGAATCCGGTTTTGTGAACAGCAGCAAGACCCCCATTGCTGACATGTCCGCCGCTGTACAGGCCAACCACACCTACAGCATTGGTTACGTCTGCACCGTCTCGAACGAGAGCGTCACCACCGCCAAGATCAACCCGGTCGCGGGCAAGTCCGTAGCCTCCTGGGCCACGCTCACCACCGACGCGTCCAAGAACTGGACCATCAGCCAGCCGGTGGTGACCACCCCGACGGCGACCGCCACGCCGACGGCCACCGAAACGGCCACTCCGTCACCTAGCGCCACGCCCACCGAAACGGAAACGGCCACCCCGACGCCGACCGCCACGGAGACCCCGTCGGCCACACCGACCGGAACCGCGACGCCCAGCAGCACGTCAGTCCCGCTGGCCACCACGGGATCCGTCAAGGAACTGACCGCCGGCGCCGAACTGGTCAGCGGCCAGAAGTTCGTGGTCAACGCTCCCGCCGGCACCTTCGTCGCTGGCGAAACGGTCATTGGCGAGATCCACTCCGAGCCGGTTGTCCTGGCCGAAACTGCGGTGGCCAACGCTGACGGTTCGGTCAGCTACACCTTCACCATTCCGGCCGACCTGCCTGCCGGAACGCACACCCTGGTCCTCAAGGGTGCAGCCGGCGCAACGTTCGAGGTCACCGGCCTGACCGTGACCGCCGGGTCCAACGCTCCCTTCCTCGCGGACACCAACTGGTTCGGCGCTGCCGCCGCCAACCCGGCAAGCACTGCGGGACTGGCTGCCATGGTCATTGGCGGACTGACGCTCATGGGTGTGGGCGGCGGGATCTACATTTCCCGGCGCCGCAAGGCCACCCGGGCCTGATTCACCAGGAATTGCCCGGATCCCGCTGGGGTCCGGGCAATTCCGCTTTCAACGCCAATTACTTTTGTTCACCTCCCGGAAATCCGTTCTTTATCAAAGCACAGCGGACCCGGGACGATTTACCGAAATAATAGTCCAGCAGCTTCCGCTGCCAACCGGCTGGACCTTCCACTGACAGGTCTGAACAATCGGCCCGCAGGTTTGATGACTGACCCGGAATAATGAAAAGAAAGAATTCATGCCGCTTCCATGGAATACCCGACAGGCCGGCGCCAGGCCCCGTCAGCAACCCGGCGCGCGGTGGGCTTCCCCTTTGGCCGCTGCGGCCGCTGTGGGCGCCCTCCTGCTGGTCTCGCTTCCGCCGAGTTCGGCAGATCCGGTCCTTCCGGGCACCGACTGGGGGCCGCGCGGCTCCATGGTCAGCGACACCTCGGCGACCGTCACGTGGGACAACACTGACAATGCCCCCGAGAGCACGGTTCACCGCGGAAACCAGCAGCAGCTGCCGCACACTGCCGGGAAGACGTACGACGACGTCGATCAGCGGCTGCGCGATTCAGCGACCCGTGCCTTCGGCCCGGGCAACGGGCTGGGCGGCCTGTCCGTGAGCGTCTCCCAGACCAGGAACCTGCAGAACCAGTCAGTGGCCGTCAGCTTCACCGGCGCGGATCCCGCCACCGGCAGCAATGGTGCCAGCACGTCCTATCTGCAGGTGTTCCAGTGCTGGGGCAAACCGGGCACGGACAACAAGCCTGACCCCGCGGCCACCGAGCCCGACCCCTCCACCTGCCAGTTCGGCGCGACCGGACTTGACGGCGATATTTCCAGCACGGCCCACCAGCGTTCACTGCTGAACGATCCCCTGGTCCGCGGCGGGGACTGGGAAGCCCAGGATCCGGCCTCCCCCACCATGCACCTTCCTGCCCCCTTCCTGGCTGTCACCGGTGAAGAAACGCGGATCACGGACGGGTTCAACCTCAGCGAATACCGCAACCCCTTCTTCAGCCGGACCAGCACGAACGAGTTCTCCCGCTTTATGTCCTCCGAACAGGGCGCAGGCTCGCGCACCTTCGAGGTTCAGAGCGGCGCAGAAGCCTCCGGAATGGGCTGCGGCTACCGCCCGGATGCACCCAGCGTGGCCAAATGCTGGCTGGTAGCCGTACCGCGGACAGCCGCGATGGACGCCATTCTGCCGGCCGGACCCCTCTCCCCCAGCCTGTGGGCGATGCGCCTGCAGGTCCCGCTCCACTTCCAGGACGTCGCGGCAGTTTGCCCCACCGATCAGGCGGCTACCCTCAGCGTGGGTTCCGAAGCCCTCAGTACGGCGATGAAGTCCTGGATTCCCGCCGTGTGCGACACGAAGAAGTTCACGCTCGGCTTCTCACCGCTGGCTGACCTGCAGGCCCGCACCCAGCTGCAGCAGCCCGACACCCTCGCTTTCATCACCCGCCCCGCCGCCGGTGACCTCAACGCCCTTTATGTGCCGACAGCGCTGGCCGGGGTGGTGGTCGCCATGACCATTGACAATGCCTGCACGGCAGCGTTCACGCAATTCACGCTGGCCGACTGCGGTTATCAGGACAAGGCAGAGTGGGAGGCCGACAAGGCACGCAGCTCGGGTCTGGTGCGTGACCTGAAACTCAATGCCAGGCTGCTGGCCAAGCTGCTCACGCAGAGCTACGTGCAACACACTGCCCCGGCTTCCGCCATTGAGGCCCCCTTCACGAAGCCCGGCACCACGGCCTATGGCCAGCCGATGACGTATTCCATCCAGAATGATCCGGAGTTCAGGGCCCTGAACCCGAAGGGCCTGGGTTCCTCCGGCAACCTCAGCCCACCCGTGGTGGAAGGCCTGCGCTCCGATGCCGCGTCCGCTGTCTGGGACTGGCTGCTCAACGACAAGGATTCCCGGGCCTTCCTGAACGGTTGCCCGGATCCGTCCGGCATGACCATCAACCCGTTCTATTCGACGCGGACCTACAGCGAGTGCCAGGAAAAGGCCACCGAACTGGACCAGCAGGCCGCCCGGAAGGTCGCCGAGACCAAGACACCTGACGGGTTCACGTACGCCCGCCAGTCCTACCCCTCCGAAGGGGCCGCGTACCCGCAGGTCTACTGGGCGCAGAAGCAGGCCGTTATGGCCGGCGACGGTTCCATCGCCGAGCCAGCCCTGACCGTAGGCGACCAGTATTCCCGCGTCCAGGACATGGCCGCGGCGGCCCAGAACACCGTGCGCGCCCAGCCGGCATCCACCACGTCCTGGTGCGCCGACTGCAGCCCGCCCGCGTACAAATCCGTGCCGCGTCAGGGCTACGGCAGCCGCAGCGTCCTGTCCATTACGGACGCGGCCTCGGCAGCGAAGTTCCAGCTGCCCACCGCGCAGCTGTGCAACGTCAGCGGTTCGCAGTGCATTGGCGCCACCGCCAGCAGCCTGCAGGCAGCAGCCGGCCAGTTCGAACCCACCGGTACCCCCGGCGCCATGCGGCCTGCCAGCGTCCCGGACTACACCACCGCGTATCCGCTGACCCTGCCGATCTACGGCGTGGTGAACCTTGCCTCCGTCAGCCAGTCCCAGGCCGCAACGTTCGCCCAGCTTTTCTCGTACATCAGCACCGAAGGCCAGAAGACCGGCTTCCGGAGCGGGATGCTGCCACCTGGCTACGCGCCACTCACACCGGCGCTGCTGCAGCTGGCCGCCGCCGGCATCCAGACCCTGCAGGGAATCCAAGGGCCACAACAAGCCGCGGCCGCCACCACCGACCTGATGCCGATGGAGTCCGTGTCCGGCGAAAACGTGGTGCCCGCAGTCCTGGCACCGGCCGCACCGGCCGCTGCCGCAGCAGAAGTCGTCCCGGCGGCAGCACCTGCGGCTGCCCCCGCGGCCGCCGCTGCGGTGCCCAGCCGGACCGCGGCCACCAGCAGCGCCTGGCCCCAGTACACGCTGGTGATCGGACTCGTGGCGGCAGTCGCAAGCGCCGCCGCCGCGCCGCTGCTGGCACGGGGACGGCGTCGATGAGCACGGTACTGCCCCGTTCCCGCGCCGATGAAGCGCAGGATACTCCCCGCACATTGCACCAGCAGTTGGAACAACAGGACTACCTGTTCCGGACCGTCACCCGGATCGGCGGCGGAATCGTCCTGGCCATCATGGTCCTGGTGGGCCTGTTCCTGGCCGGCAACGGCGTCGGCGCCATCAGCGAGGTGGGGCTGGGCAAATTCCTGACCACCCAGAACTGGGCGCCGGAAACCAATGACTTCGGCATCGCCGCTGTTCTGTGGGGCACGGTGCAGATCGCCACGGTTGCGTTGGCCATCGCCATGCCGCTGGCCCTGGGCACGGCACTGTTCATCACCGAAGTCGCCACCGGCTGGATGCAGAAGGCACTGACCAGCCTGATTGACCTCCTGGCTGCCGTGCCGTCGGTGGTCTTCGGCTTGTGGGGCGCCTACATGCTGCAGCCCAATGTGGTGGACTTCAGCAAGTGGCTGTCCACGTGGTTCGGTTGGATACCGTTCCTGCAGGTGGACGGCGTTGACCCGGGCAGTCCGCTGCGGGACACCGTGCCGTTCACGGCCTCTGCCTTCATCGCCGGACTGGTGGTGGCCATGATGATCGTCCCGATCCAGACCTCCATCATGACGGAGTCCTTTCGGCGCGCACCAACGGGTGAGCGTGAGGGCGCCTATGCCCTGGGCGCCACACGGCTGGGCATGATCCGCACCGTGGTGCTGCCCTTCGGCCGCGGCGGCATCATCGGCGGCACCATGCTCGGGCTGGGACGGGCGCTCGGCGAAACCATCGCCATCTACCTGATCATCAGCCCTGTCTATGCCATCAATTTCCATGTCCTGGAAAAGGGCGCCAATTCGATCGCCGCCATGATTGCCCTGAAGTACTCCGAATCCAACGAATCTGCGATGAGCGCGCTGATGGCCGCAGGACTGACGCTGTTCGTGATCACCATGCTGGTCAACATCACGGCCTCAGCCATAATGGCGAGGTCCCGGTCCGGCGCAGAAAGCGAGGGCTGACCATGACTACCACCGACGACGGACCCGCCACCTTCGAGGTGACCGATCTGCCTGCCGATCCCGGGCCACGCAGCCCGGCCACTGTACTTCCGCAGCTGTCCAACACTCCGGGCGCCCCGGACGAAGTCCGGGTACGGCTTGGCGTTGGCCGCAACCACGTCCTGTCGCTGGCCGGCGCGGCCGCCGGCGGGCTGGCCATGGGACTCCTGCTGACCGTGGCCCTCGGGCTGATCCCCCTGGGCTGGCTGTTCATCGTTTCCTACCTATGGTTCCTGCTCTTGTACACCGCACTGATACACCTGCGGCAGCCGGCCCCGGCAGTCCGCAACGGACTGGTGACGGTCCTGCTCAGCTCGGCGGGCGCCGCCGTCGCCGGCACTCTTGGCCTGGTGGTCATGTTCACGTTCGCCCGCGGCCAGGAAGCCCTGTTCCACCTCAACTTCTTCACCACAGACATGACCGGCGCCGGCCCATTGTCCGGCCTGGACCAGGGCGGCGTGCTGCATGCCCTGGTGGGAACGCTGGAACAGATCGGCATCGCCCTGGCCATCACCATTCCGCTGGGAATGACGACGGCGGTATTCCTCAACGAGGTGGGCGGGCGCCTGGCCCGCATCGTGCGCACAGTCGTGGAAGCGATGACGGCGTTGCCGTCCGTTGTGGCGGGCCTGTTCATCTATGCGGCGGTGGTTATGGCCATCACACATCAGACCAATGGTTTTGCCGCTTCGCTGGCCATCACCGTCCTGATGCTGCCGATCATGATCCGCTCGGCCGACGTCGTCCTCCGGCTGGTGCCCGGAAACCTGCGCGAGGCAGGCCTGGCCTTGGGCGCGGGCCAATGGCGCGTGGTGTGGCACATTGTGCTGCCCACAGTCCGCTCCGGCCTGACCACCGGCGTCATCCTGGCCACCGCCCACGGCATCGGCGAGACCGCGCCGGTCCTGCTGACGTCGGGCTTTACCGGCGTGATGAATGCCAATCCGTTCTCCGGTCCGCAGACACCGCTTCCGCTGGCTGCCCTGGACTACGTCCGCTCCCCTGTGCCGGAGATGGTTGCTCGCGGCTTCGCCACCGCGGCGTTCCTGCTGTTCGTGGTCCTGGTGTTGTTCATCATCGCCCGCATCATCGGCGGCCAGGACGCCGGCAAGCAAACACAGGGCCAGGCACGGCGCGCGGCCGCCAAATCCCTGCGCGATCTGCCCCGCATTGAACGCAATCACGCCCAACTGCTGGCGAGCCTGGGCGCAGCACCTACCGACAACATGCAGGAGAAACCATGATCCGCCCCCTTTCCAAGCGACGGACCGTTCCGGCGGTCCTGGGAATCCTGCTGTCACTCGGTATGGTGCTGGCCGGCCTGGCGCCCGCCCAGGCAGCCAACTACCTGCGCATCGGCGGCTCCGGATCCTCCTGGGCGGGCAACGCGCTGCAGGACTGGATCGCACGGGTCGGCGCCCAGGGCGTGACCGTGGACTACGAGAACAAGGGATCCTCCACGGGCCGCAAGGAATTCGCCGACCAGATGAAGCAGTTCGCCGTCTCGGAAATCCCCTATACCGGGGACACCGCTGACCCGCGCGACAACAGCATGCCGGGCTTCGCCTACGGCATGCTGCCCGTGGTGGCCGGCGGTACCGCCTTTATGTACAACCTCAAGGCCGGCAGCTCACGGATGACCAGCCTCAAACTGTCACAGCCGGCCATCGCAAAGATCTTCACCGGCCAGGTCACCCGCTGGAACGATCCCATCATCACCGCCGACAACCCCGGCGTTGCCCTTCCGGACGCCACCATCAACGTGGTGGTCCGCTCTGACGGCTCCGGCGCCACGGCCCAGTTCACGCTCTGGCTGCTGCGCCAGTATCCTGCCGACTACGCCAAGCTGTGCGCCGTCACGGGCTGCGATCCGCAGCACGCCACGTCCTTCTACCCCACGCAGGGGCTCAAGAACTTCGTGGCACAAAACGGGTCCCAGGGCGTCACCACGTACTCGGCGAACAACCAGTTCACCATCAACTACGACGAGTACTCCTACGCCCAGGGCATCGGCTTTCCGGTGGCACAGGTCAAGAACGCGGCCGGCTTCTACACGCTGCCCACGGAGCACGCCGTGGCGGTGGCGCTGACCCAGGCGAGCATCAACCAGGACAAAGCGTCAGCGAACTACCTTTCCCAGGACCTCTCCAAGGTGTACGGCTACAAGGACCCCCGCACGTATCCCATGTCGGCGTATTCGTACATGATCGTCCCGACCCAGGCCACCAATGCCCTGAACCCGGCCCAGGGAGCCACCCTGGGCTTCTTCGCGAACTACGCCCTGTGCGAGGGCCAGCGCCCCATGGGCCAACTCGGATACTCGCCGCTGCCCATGAACCTGGTCCTGGCCGGGATGGAACAGATCCGCAAGATACCGGGCGTGGACCAGGACACCATCCGCAAGATGGACCAGACCCGCGACAGCGTGTCCGGCGGTTCGGCGCCCGCCTGCAACAACCCCACGTTCAAGCCGGGCGACTCACCTTCGGCCAACCAACTCGTGCGGAGTGCACCGTTCGACAAGGCCTGCGACGCTGCCTGCCAGGTACCCTGGCGCGGTGCCGACGCAGCCGTCAACCAGGGCCCGGCAGGGGCCCCGGCGGCAGCGGGAGCCGAAGTTCCGGCCGGCGCCGCCGACGTTACAGACCTGGCCGACGCCGGAGCGGCCGCCGTCGATCCGGCCAGCGAAGCGGCGGCCTGTGACCCCGACAGCGGCACGTGTACAGCCGTTGCCGCCGGGGCCGCCAGCGGCGTCGCCGGGCAGCTAACGCCTGTCACCACCACGCTGGCCTCTAGCCGCGGCTGGGGACAACCGCAGAACCTCCTGCTGATCATCGGCGGCCTCGTGGGCCTGCTGGTACTCGTCCCGCCACTGACCGCCCGCGCCCTGGCCAGGCGTGCGGGGAGTAAGCGCGGCACCAAAGCATGACCGCCACACTCACCGGCCGGCGCCAGACCGGCCCCCGGTTCCTGCACCGCGGCATGCTCGCGTGGCTCCGCCGTACGGCCCGGAACAGGCGCCGGGCCACCCCCGTCAGGCTCCCGCCGTCGCACACGAACAAGGCGATTTCGCTGGGTCTGGCGATGGTCTCGGTGATCCTCTTCGGCCAGATCATCAACATTGTGATCATCTCGCAGGTGCAGCACGCCACCACGCAGACCCGGCTGTTTGAAGAGCTCCGGACGGGCCTGGCGGAAGGCTCCGCACCGCTCGGCCAGACAGACCACACGGGCGCATTGGTGGCCCCGGGGACACCGCTGGCCCTGCTTTCGATTCCCGCCCTGGACATCCAGGAAACGGTGGTGGAGGGAACCACGTCCCGGGAGCTGATGGACGGCGTCGGCCACCGGCGGGACACTCCCCTGCCGGGGCAGAGCGGCACCAGCGTCCTGATGGGCAGGGCCGCCGCCTACGGTGGCGCATTTGGCCAGCTGACCCGCCTCGCACCCGGCGAGCGGTTCACCGTGACCACCGGGCTGGGCGTGGCCGAGTTCGAGGTGACCGGCCATCGCCGCGCCGGCGACCCCGGCCCGTCCATACCCACCGGTGACGAAGGGCGCCTGACCCTGACCACCGCAGCCGGCGCCGCCTTCCTTCCCGACGGGGTCCTGCGGGTCGACGCCAAGCTGCTGTCCAAGGCTTTCCCGAAGTCCGCACCCGTCCTCTATCCCGCATCACTGGAAGCCGCCGAACGGCCCCTGGGATCTGACACCTCGGACCTGGTGGGACTCCTGGTGTGCCTGGAACTCCTGATCCTGGCCGCCATGGCCGCCGTCTGGTCGTGGTACCGCTGGGGTCAACGGGAGACCTGGCTGGTCTTCCTGCCGATGCTCGGCGCGCTGTCAGTCCTGACCGGTACGCAGGTCAGCCTCCTGCTGCCCAACCTGCTTTAGTGAAAATCTCCACAGAAGGAACCCTGATGACCACGCAATCATCCTCCGGCCACGCACTGGCCGTGTTCGATCCGCCCGAGGGCGAGGGCTTCCCGGATCCGTTCGCCGGGAGCGAGGCGGCCGAGCTCGACGCCAAGGCGGTCAGTGCCTGGTTCGGCGAGCGCAAAGTCCTGGACCGCGTCTCGCTGACCATGGAAGCGGGACAGGTCACGGCACTGATTGGCCCTTCGGGCTGCGGCAAGTCCACGTTTCTGCGGATCCTCAACCGGATGCACGAAATGGTGCCAACCGCGTCGCTGGCGGGGCAGGTCCTGCTTGACGGGGCCGACATCTACGATCCGGGCCGACGGGTGACCCTGGCGCGCCGCAACATCGGCATGGTCTTCCAGAAAGCCAACCCCTTCCCCGCCATGTCCATCTACGAAAATACCGTCGCCGGCCTGAAGCTCGCGGGCATCAAGGCCAGCCGGCTGGAGAAGGACTTCCTGGTGGAGGATTCACTCCGCAAGGCATCCCTGTGGGACGAGGTCAAGGACCGGCTGCACCAGCCCGGCGGCGGACTGTCAGGCGGCCAGCAGCAGCGGCTGTGCATCGCCCGTTCCCTGGCGGTTTCCCCGCGGGTGCTGCTGATGGACGAGCCATGCTCTGCGCTGGACCCCACGTCCACCCGCCGCGTCGAGGAGACCATCGCGTCGCTGCGCGGACTTGTCACGATTGTCATCGTCACCCACAACATGCAGCAGGCCGCGCGTATCTCGGACACGTGTGCCTTCTTCCTGGCGGCACACAACGCGCCCGGGGCGATCGTTGAGCACGGCCCTACTGACGCCATGTTCCAATACCCGCAAGACCAGCGCACCAGCGATTACGTCAACGGACGCTTCGGGTAAATGCGACGGGCCCCCACATCCGCGGCCCGCAGGCGCCGCCGCTTCCGTAACCTTGCCGCCGTCGGCCTGACCGGGCTGGGCCTTTCCGTGGTGCTGGTGTACGGAATCCCGCTCCTGACGGGGGCCCAGCCGCTGCTGGCAGTCCCCGGGCAGGCCACGGAATCTGCGCCGCAGCTGCCCGACTCCGCCGCTGCGGCAGGCGGCGTCGCCCCACTGGTGGTGGAGACGCCGGCAGAGGCTGAGGCGGTGGCCGGCCGGGAACTGGCCCGGACTCCCGCGGGGCCGGGCCAGCCAGTGCGGGTGCAAGTGCCGCGGCTCGGCATGGACATTCCCGTGTTGCCGATGGCCCTCCCGGCCGACCGCCGGGTCAACCCGCCCTCCAATGGATTCGCGTACTGGATCAGCGACTACGGACCGGCCGGCGCCGGGGCCACCAACACCACTTACCTGGCCGCCCACTCCTGGAACCTCGGCTACTCGGCATTCAACGGTCTGATGGACATCCAGGCCGGCACGGGCCGGGCACAGCCGGGCGACGCGGTGCTGGTCACCACGCCGGAGGGCGTCACGAGATACACGGTCACGGGGGCGGCCGGCTATGCAAAGACCAGTCTCGGGCAGCGGGACGACCTCTGGGCTGCCGTGCCCGGGCGGCTGGTGCTGGTGACGTGCTTCCAGCTGAACGACGCCGGCGCCACCGAGAACTACGTTGTGTATGCCGAGCAAACGGGCTGAGCAGCGGCCACAACAACCGGCAGCAACGACGGGCCTCAGCCGCCCTGGCGCAGCGGCACCACGTCGCCTTCCCTGTACAGCAGGGCCCGGAGCTCGGCTTCCGCGGAGTCCAGCCGTTTGGGGTCGATGGTCTCCCCCGCGGCAAAGTGGTCCAGCAGCCGGGGATCAACATAGCTTTTCCGGGCGATCGACGGCGTGTTCCCCAGCACCGCGGCAGCCTCCAGCATGGCCACGCTGATGGCGCCCTTCCGCGCCGTAACGGTCGGTTGCGGGCCGCTGCGTGCCAGGCTGACGGCGGCGGCCACCGTCCCGCGCAGGGTCCGGAAGTCCTTGGCGGTGAAGTCCAGGCCCGTCCGCTCCTTGACGTAGGCATTGATGTCCGCGCTGGTGACCGGCCGCCAGGTCCGGCCCTCCTTGAACGCCAGCAGCCTGGCATTTCCACCGCGGCGCTTGAGCGTCCGCACCAGGGCGGCCAGGTCGGCGTCGTGGATTTCCGACTCCCAGTCCTTCCCGCTCTTGGCCGGGAACTTCAGCTCCAGGCACTCCTTGCGGACGTGGACGTGACCACACAGGAGCGTGGCCAGGCCGCGGCTGCCGTTTTCGTTGGTGTAGCGCTCCGACCCCACCCGCAGGGACCCGCTGTCCAGCATCCGGAAGGCCGCCGCCAGGACGCGTTCGCGGCTGGGGCCGTCGCGGCGCAGGTCCAGGGTAACCAGCCGGCGGGCAGTGGGCAGTGACTCGGCCAGTTGCAGGGCGCGGTCGAACTTCACGCGGTCTTTTCGCTCCCGCCAGGCGGGGTGGTAGATGTACTGCCGCCGGCCCACCACATCGAGGCCTGTCGCCTGGATGTGCCCGTTGTCGAACGGCGCAATCCACACGTCCGTCCAGGCCGGCGGGATGCCGATGCCCTCCAGCCTGTCCCGGACCGGCCCCGGCGGCAGCGTCGAGCCGTCCAGGCCCCGGTAGCTGAACCCCGTCCCGGCGGGCACGCGACGGTAGCCGCGGCCGTTGGCGTTGCTGCGGCGGAGCCTCACAGGACGGCAACCAGCGGGGTCATCGATTCCATGAAGGAAAGCGTACTGACTTTTGACTGGAATACGCGTCCATCAACTGGTGTTATTGGTTAGGTGCCTACTCCCCCTGAAACCACCTCTTTACCCAAAACCGCTGTGACCGCGCCAGCTGGTCCCAAGGCTGTAGACAAGGAGACGACGGCGGGAGTCCTGTTCGGCTTCGGCGCGTACGGGTTGTGGGGGCTGCTCCCCCTGTACTTCTTTGCGCTGATGCCCGCCGGTGCGGTGGAGATCGTGGCCAACCGCGTGGTGTGGTCGCTGCTCTTCTGCATCCTCCTGATCACGGTCACCCGGTCCTGGCGTGCGCTGTCAGCAGCCTTCCGCGACCGTTCCGTGTTCGGCACCCTCGCCATCGCGGCCGCACTCATTGCCGTGAACTGGCTGACCTATACCTACGGCGTGACCACCGGCCAGGCCGTCGAAGCCGCCCTGGGCTACTTCATCAATCCCCTGGTCTCGGTCCTCCTGGGCGTGTTCGTCCTGAAGGAGAAGCTGCGCCCCCTCCAGTGGGCCGCCGTCGGAATCGGTTTTGTAGCGGTGGGCGTGCTCACGGTGAGCTACGGCAAACTGCCCTGGATCGCCCTGACGCTGGCCGTCAGCTTTGGCCTGTACGGGTTTGTGAAGAAGCGCGTTGGCCCGAAGGTGGACGCGGTGACCAGCCTCAGCGTGGAAACCATTGTGCTGGCCCCGATCGCCGCGGCCACCATGGTGTTCCTCGGCGTCAGCGGCTCGGCCACCTTGGCCAGCCAGGGCCCCGGGCACTTCTGGCTCCTGGTGGCCTCCGGCGTGATCACCGCGGTGCCGCTGCTGTTCTTCGGCGCATCGGCCCGTCGGCTGCCCATGACCACCATCGGGCTGCTGCAGTACGTTGCCCCGCTCCTGCAGTTCATCGTGGCCTTGGTGGTGTTCCAGGAGGCCATGACCGCCAGCCGCTGGATCGGCTTCGGCGTGGTGTGGCTGGCCCTGCTGGTGCTGACCGTCGACATGCTCCGAATGGCAGGCAAGAACTCAAGGGCAAGGAAGCGGGCCCGCGCCTCGTAGTACGAGCGCGAACGAACACTTGAGGCCCTGGAAACGTGAGTTTCCAGGGCCTCAAGTGTTCGTTCGCGCCGTTGCGAGGGGGCGCTAACTCTGTGGGGCGGGGTCCTAGGCGTTGGCCTTGATGGCCGCAGCCAGGACGTCCAGGCCGTCGTTCAGCAGGTCGTCGGTGATGACCAGCGGGGGCAGCAGGCGGATGACGTTGCCGTAGGTGCCGCAGGTGAGGATGATGACACCCTCCTTGAGGCAGGCAGCGGCCACGGCCTTAGTCAGCTCGGGGTTGGGTTCCTTGGAGCCGGCCTGGACCAGTTCGACGGCCAGCATCGCGCCGCGGCCGCGGATGTCGCCGATCACGGACTTCCCGGCGCCTGCCAGTTCGGCCTGCAGTTCCTGCAGGCGTTCCGTGGCGAGCTGCTCGATGTGACGCGCACGTCCGGCGAGGTTGTATTCCTCCATGGACCCGATCGCGGCCAGCGCGGCGGCGCACGCAACAGGGTTGCCGCCGTAGGTGCCGCCCAGGCCGCCCGGGTGGACGGCATCGAGCAGGTCCGCGCGGCCGGTGATCGCGGACAGCGGCATGCCGCCCGCGATGCCCTTGGCCATGGTGATGATGTCCGGGACAACGCCCTCGTGGTCCACCGCGAACCACTCGCCGGTGCGGCAGAAACCGGACTGGACCTCGTCGGCGATGAACACCACGCCGTTGGCCTTGGCCCACGCGGCCAGTGCCGGCAGGAAGCCTTCGGCCGGGACAATGAAGCCGCCCTCGCCCTGGATGGGTTCGATGATGATCGCGGCCACCTGGTCGCCGCCGATCTGCTTCTCGATCATGGTGATGGCGCGCTTGGCCGCCTCCGCACCGGTGATCGAGGGGTTCTCCTCGCGGTACGGGTAGCTCATGGGCATACGGTAGACCTCGGGCGCGAACGGGCCGAAGTTGGTCTTGTACGGCATGGCCTTCGCGGTCAGCGCCATGGTCAGGTTCGTGCGGCCGTGGTAGGCGTGATCAAAGGCGACGACGGCGTCACGCCCGGTGGCGAGGCGGGCCACCTTGACGGCGTTCTCCACTGCCTCGGCGCCGGAGTTGAACAGCACGGTCCGCTTCTCGTGGTCACCCGGGGTCAGGCGGTTAAGCTGTTCCGCGAGTGCCACGTAGCTTTCGTACGGGGTGACCATAAAACAGGTGTGCGTGAAGTGCTCAACGGCTTCCTTCACGGCCCCGACGACGGCGGGATCGGACGCGCCGACGCTGGTCACCGCGATGCCCGAGCCGAGGTCGATGAACGAGTTACCGTCGACGTCGTGGATGATGCCGCCGTCGGCGTCTGCCACGTAAACGGGAACGGCGGACGCGACGCCCGCGGCGACCACTGCCTTGCGGCGCTCGGTCAGGGCGATGGACTTGGGGCCCGGGAAGTCGGCCTGGACACGGCGCTTCTGCTCCAGGCGGAAGGTGATTTCACTTGCTGTGGTGCTCATGGGGGTCTTCTTCTTTCTGCGGGGCGGGGTCTCGGCAAGCTCGACCACCGGGAGAGTTGCTAGGCGTCGAGTGCGCTCATGACGTGCTTGATGCGCGTGTAGTCCTCCACGCCGTACATGGAGAGGTCCTTGCCGTAGCCGGACTGCTTGAAGCCGCCGTGCGGCATTTCGGCCGTCAGGAGGATGTGCGTGTTGATCCAGACCGCGCCGAAGTCCAGGTCGCGGCTCATCCGCATCGCCGTGCCGTGGTCGGATGTCCAGACGCTGGACGCGAGGGCGTATTCGACGTCGTTCGCCAGCTCGAGTGCCTCCGCCTCGGAGGAGAACTTCTGCACCGTGATGACCGGGCCGAAGGTTTCCTGCTGGACGATGTCGTCCGTCTGCTTGGCGCCGGTGACGATGGTGGGTTCGAAGAAGAAGCCCTTATCCCCGGCGCGGTGCCCGCCCGTGACAACCTTGCAGTTTTCCGGGAGGTGCTCCACCACGGAGGTGACGGCGTTGAAGTGGTTCACGTTGTTCAGCGGGCCGAAGTAGTTGTCTTCGTCGTTCTGCGAGCCGGTGTGCAGGGTCTTGGTGTGCTCCACCATGGCCGCCACTACGTCGTCGTGGACCGAATCCTCCACCAGCACGCGGGTGATGGCGGTGCAGTCCTGGCCGGCGTTGAAGAACGCGAACTCGGCGATGGCCGCGGCGCTCTTCTTGATGTCGGCGTCCTTGAACACGATGGCCGGGGCCTTGCCGCCGAGCTCCAGGTGGGCGCGCTTAAGGCCCTTCGCGGCTCCGGAGGCCACGGCGATGCCGGCGCGGACCGAGCCCGTGATGGAGACCAGGCCGGGGACCCGGTGTTCCACCATCATGGCGCCGGTTTCGCCGGTTCCCAGCACCACGTTCAGCACGCCGGCAGGCAGGATGTCGCCGGCCAGGCGGGCCAGCACCAGGGTGGATTCGGGGGTGGTGTCGGAGGGCTTGAGGACTACGGTGTTGCCGGCCGCGAGCGCAGGGCCGATCTTCCAGATGGCCATCAGGAACGGGTAGTTCCACGGCGCAACCTGGGCCACCACACCGATGGGTTCGCGGCGCACGTAGGAGGTGTGGCCTTCGAAGTACTCGCCCGCGGACTTGCCTTCCAGGATGCGCGCGGCACCGGCGAAGAAGCGGAGCTGGTCGGCGCCGGCTGCAATTTCCTCGGAGGCAATCAGGGAGCGGACCTGCCCGGTGTTGCGGTGCTGGGCCTCGACAAGTTCGTCGCTGTTGGCTTCAACGGCGTCGGCGAGTTTGAGCAGCATAAGCTGGCGCTGTCCGGGGGTGACGTGCTTCCAGGACTTGAAGGCGTCCTTGGCCGCGGTCATGGCGGCATCGACGTCAGCCTGGATGGACACGGGCGACTGCGCCACTACCTCGCCGTTGGTGGGATTGACGATGTCCAGCAGGTCAGTGCCCGCGGGCGTGACGAACTCACCGTTGATGAAGTTCTGCAAGGTTTGAACCACGGTGTACAACCTCTTTCATAGGGAACATCAGCTGCGAAGCGGATGGTTGCGACTGCCTTGAGCCTATGCCAGCACCTTCCCCCGGGGAATAGCCACCTGCACACCCTTGGCCGCAATGTTTAGTGCGGTTGACCAGCGTCCGTCTATCCTTGAGCCATGGCCATTTCCCTCGCCACCCTGCTCGGCGTGCACTCCCTCCACCTGTCCAATGCAGGCCTTGCCGAGACCACCTGGCACGAGGACATCAACTGGGTTGCCGTCACGGAGCTGGAGGACCCGCAGCGTTTCCTCAGCGGCGGCGAACTGGTGCTCACCACCGGCATGCGCCTGCGGTCCGCGCCCGAGCAGCGGCGCTTCGTCCGGCAGGTCCAGCGCGCCGGAGCCGTGGGCATCGGGTTCGGGACAGGGCTGACGCACGACGCCGTCCCGCCGGCCCTGATTGCCGAGGCCAACCGCTGGGGGCTGCCGATCGTCCAGGTGCCTTACGAGACTCCGTTCATTGCCATCGGCAAACTGGTGGCGGAAGCGCAGGCCGCTGATCATGTCGCCAAGCTGGAGCGCCTGATCGCGGGCCACCAGATCCTGGCACGCGCCCTCCTCACCGGCGGCGGCCTCACCCAGCTCCTCAAGCATCTGGGCGGCATGCTGAGGACAGAGATTGCCCTCACCCAGTTCACCGCCCACCTGTACAACAGCAGCACCGAGCTCCCCTTCGCTGACACGTGGGCCTCCTACCCCATCCCCACCGGCCGCCGCGATGCCTGCACGCTGTGGGTTCGCCAGCCGTTCGAGGATTCCGGCATTATCGGCTACGCCCAGAACCTGATCAGCGTGGAGCTGAACAACATGGTCAAGCAGCGCCAGGCCCAGCGCGCACTGTGTGGCCAGGTGCTGGAGGACGTCATCCACGGCTCCCTGGAGACCAGCGAGGCCCAGCGGCGCCTGGCCGGTGTGGGCCTGAACAGCACGCGCAAGAACGTGGTGCTGCTGGCGGTGTCCGCCGCCCATCACAAGGCACTGGTGAGCACCTCCGTGCCGCAGCCGCTGGAGAACGCGGTGGCCGCCGTCGTCGGGAAGGACCTGGTGGTGGTGATTAACGACGACGGCGGCTCGGCACCTGCGCTGGCCCGGAGACTCAGCGACCACCTGGCTGAGGCTGGGATCCACGCGACGATCGGCATCGGCGGCGCGTACACCAAGCCGAACGGCCTGCGCTGGAGCTACTTCGAGGCCCGCGACGCGGCCAGCCACGGCCTGCCGGTGAACGAGCCGGAACGGCTGAGCCTGACCTCCCTGCTGCTGGCCAGCGAAGACGTTCCCCTGGCCGACATGGCCCACGAGTCACTGAACCCGCTGCGAGCCTTCGACGCCGCCCACGGCGCGGAACTCGTGACCACCCTGGAAAGTTACCTGAGCAAGAACGGTTCCGTGGCCGCCGTCGCCGAAGCCCTGACCCTGCACCGGAACACCGTACGGTACCGGCTGGCGCAGATCACCGAGCTGACCGGCTACGATCCTTCGGTCACGGCGGACCGTGTGCAGCTGTGGTTGGCGCTCGCCGTGTCGCGGCTCGGAGCGCGGCAGGCCAGGTAGGCCAGCTGCCCTAAATGACCGTCCCCCGGAGGACCTTCCGGGACTTCTTTTGTTCCTTCCGGTACTCAGCTTCGGCCTCGGCCGCGAGCTGCACCTGCCGGGTATGGAGCGTGACGTAGGCTGACGCGACGGCCTCGGGCAGGTCCGGCGCCGCCGCCAGCTTGGCCAGCAGGTCCCGGGCCACCACGCTGTCGTGGAAATCGCCGAGGATCTGCTGCTGGCGGCGCGCGGCCTTGGCGATTTTCGTGGCGTGCTTGCCGTGGACCGGCTCCACGGATTCCGCCACGTGCCGCAGCCGCTTGGCGTCCTTGCGCACCTGGTGCAGCGCCGTCTCGTGCTCGGCTCCCCTGTGTGTTCGCCTGGCTGTCCTGGCTGCGCGCTCCAGCCTTTTGGCTGCCTTGGCCACCAGCTTGACCGCCGCCTTGCGGGCCGGGGCTGCGGCGCCCGGGCGGACCGGCGGGTTGTCAAGGAAGGCCTCGAGGCCGTCCAGCAGTTGGAAATAGCGCGCGGAAACCATCGCCATCTGGAGTTTCCGGTGGGCTGCGTCCCGGCTCGCTCCGAGGTCATCCTCCAGCCGGTCCTTCACCGCCGAGGCCAGTACCGGGGGCAGCTCCGCCGTATGCGCGCGCAGGCGGTCCAGCATGACTTCAGCGTCCCGCGGAACGCCCAGCACGCGGCCAAGCCATTTGAGCTCGGCACCGAGGTGCCGCACAGCCAGGGCATTGTAGAACCGCCGGTAGGCTTGCAGCGCCGAACGGGCCCGGCGGGTGGCCGACCGAAGGTCGTGCACAGCCTCGGGTTCCTCCAGGCGGATGCCGGGATCGTGCGCCAGGATCTCGCTGATCTGCTCAGCCAGGTAGGCGGTCAGGAGGTCCGACACGGGCCCCTTTATACCAGGACTTTTTGGGCCGGCAGCGGCACCGGACTCCCTGGCAGGCAGTGCCAGGACTTTTGCCAGCTTGGAGCCGTGCTTGGCCGGGAGCGCCCCGGCGGCCGCCAGGATTTCCTCAGCGGCCGGGAACAGTTCCGGACTCCCGTGCACCAGCTCGAGCTCCCATTCACGCCACTGCCGCGTCCGGGCCTCCCCCTCGGGCGCTGCCGCGTCCCCAACCGCGGCGCCCGCGCCGTCCCCCACCGCGGCGCCCGCGCCGCCCGCAGCGCCGAGCAGCTCTGCGCTCACGCGGTCATCCGCCAGGTCCGCCAGGTGGACACCGTCCGCGCCATATAACGCATAGGTGGTCCGCTGGGTTTTCAGCCGGACCACCGGGGCGGCGTCCTCGCCGCGGAGGTAGGCCAGCACGTGCGCCAAAAGGCTGTCAGGAACGACGCCGGGCTGGCCCAGCGGGGCGTGCAGCTCGCGGCGCCGCTGGGGTTCCGAGCCGGAGCCGCCGGTCCCGTCACCGGACCGGGGGCCCTCCACGGTCAGCTTCAGGTGCCAGCCGGCGTCGACTCCCCCGGTGCGGCGGCGAAGCGTGATGTCACGGGCGGCGAGCGTGTGGGTTTGCGTGTCGAAGTAAACCGCTTCCAAGGTGTCCACGTGGGGCTCCCCCACCCGGGAGACCCCGGGGATCTCCGCGAGCGACGGCACCCCGGTGTCCTGACCGACGTCGTACTTCTTTTCGACCTCAACTGCCTGCGAAGCCATGACCGGCCGTCCTTCCACGTTGATGGGCGCCAGATCCTGCCGGGCGAGTTCCCTTGGTCCCCGGGGCTGAACTCTGGTGGCCCCGAGTCTATGCCCGCAACATTAACGGCCGGGAGAGGTTTACCACAGAACCCTAGACATCAAACGTCAAATGTCTAACCTTAAGACATGACTGTTGCCCCTTCAGATGCCCCGACGCTGTCCGACGCGCCGCCCAAACCGCGCTCCGCCGTCGTCTTCGGAGTCATCGCGCTGGTGCTGATTGGGCTGAACCTGCGGGCGGGGATCGCGGGTGCTTCTGCCCTCCTCCATGATTTTCAGCAGGTCCTGGGCTACGGGCCGCTGGTGGCGGCGATCATCCCGTCCATCCCCACGCTCTGTTTTGCGGTGGCCGGGGCGGCGACGTCATGGCTGACCGGACGGCTCGGCGTCGAGAAGGCAATCCTGCTGGCGCTTGGTTTCCTGGCCGGCGGGCTGCTGCTCCGCGGGATCCCGGCAACGGGCATGCTGGTGGCGGGCACCGTGGTGGGGATGTCCGGCCTGGCGGTGTGCAATGTGGCCATGCCGTCGTTCATTCGCGAGCATTTTGCCCACCGGACCTCGGCGATGACCGCGCTGTACACCGTCACTATGACCACCGGCGCCACTGTCACCGCGGTCGCCGTGGTCCCGCTGGCCCTGGCGCTCGGCTCGCCGTCCGCCGCGGTGGGCGTAATCGGGTTCCTGGCGGTGGCTGCCTTCCTGGGCTTCCTGCCCGTCGTTCTGCATGCGCACCGCAACAGCGTCCGGAGCACGGCTGTCCGCATCTCCCCGTGGCCACTGCTCCGCACCCCGAAGGGCCAGCTGCTCACGGCCATCTTCGCTCTCCAGTCGCTGCTCGCGTACGCGCTCATCAGCTGGTTCCCTTCCATCCTGATCAGCATGGGGCTCAACGCGGCGGACAGCGGCCTGATGTACGGGCTCATGCAGCTGGTCTCTGTGCCGGCCGGCATGTTGGTGATCGCCATCGGCTCCCGGCCCCGGATGCTCCGCCCCGCGCTGTATCTGGTCAGCCTCATGATGGTGGCCGGCATGGCCTCGCTGCTGTTCCTGCCGGTGGGCCTGGCCGTCATTCCCGCGGTCCTGCTGGGCTTCGGCCTGGGAATTTTCCCCCTGGTGATGGTGATGATCAGCCGGAGCGGGACAAGCACTGCCGAGACCACGGCCTTGTCCACGCTGGCGCAGTCCACCGGCTACTTGCTGGCGACTGCCGGCCCCTTCGGTGCGGGTCTGCTGTTCAGCGCTACCGGAGGCTGGACCCTGCCACTGGCACTGCTGCTGGGCCTCGCCGTGGTCCAAGTGGTGGTGGCCCACCTGATCTCGCGTGCCCCCTTGTCCGGCCTGAAGTAGTAGGACGCCATGACCCTGAGCACCTCACACCGCCAGCCTCTCGCCGACGAGGTCACCGCCAAACTCCGGCAGATGATCCACTCCGGCGAGTGGCCCTTGGACCAGCGCATCCCCTCTGAACCGGAACTGATGCAGCGCCTGGGCGTCTCGCGCGGCACGTTGCGCGAAGCCATCAAGGCCCTGGCCCACAGCGGGATGCTGGAGGTCCGCCGCGGCGACGGCACCTACGTCCGCGCCACCAGCGAGATGTCCGGCGCCGCCCGGCGCATGTACCAGGACCACACGGACGAACACATCCTCGAGGTCAGGCTGGGCCTGGATACCCAGGCGGCGCGTCTTGCCGCCCGGAATGCAACGGCCGACGACGTCGCCGCACTGCGTGCCGTGCTCGCCACCCGGGAAGTCGCCTGGAACGCCGCAGACTTCGAGGGTTGGGCCCGGGCGGACTGGGACTTCCATGCGCGCGTTGCCCGGGCCTCTGGGAACCCGCTGCTGCACGAGCTCTACGTCAGTTTCGGTGACGTGTTCCACCAGGACCTGCTCAAGCAGCAACGCAAGGGTGGGCTTGACGGTCTTACGCACGAGGGCCATGGCGCCCTGGTGGACGCGATCGAGGCCCACGATGCCGACGCCGCAGTGGCCAGCGTCAACCAGAACCTGAACACCTGCGCGGAGTGGCTGCGGGCGTAATCCCGTCCTGCGTGGTGGCCCAACTAGGTAGCACTAAGTGTCGTTATGAGCGCTCATAACGACACTTAGTGCTACCTACTTTCAGGGGCGCGCGAAGGTGTGGTTTCTCCGCGGGCCAGCCCCATCAGTAGGCTTACTACCTGACGCAGGTAGTTACGCCCCGGGTGCCTCCCGCATCCCGGGTGCCCGCCGATGACCAGGAGTTTCCATGTCACGAGCAACCCACCAGGCCCCGAACGAAGAAACCCCGAGCGAAGTGACCCCGGCGAAGCCTCGGGAGCGGAAGCCGCCCGGCGCGCTGTGGGCCGACGGGCTGGGAAGAGTGGGTATCCGTTCGGCCCAGGTCCTGCTGATCCTGGCAGTGGCCGTGGTCTCTGTGTACGCCCTGATGCAGATCAAGCTTCTGGTCATTCCGGTCCTGATCGCCCTGATCCTTGCCGCGGCCATCGGCCCGTTCGTCAACGTGCTCCGCCGCCGCGGTCTGCCGGGCGCCGCGGCCACGGGACTGGCGTTTGTGGCGCTCCTGCTCCTGCTGGCCGGCGTTGGGACGGTCATCTACTTCTCCGTCCGGAGCCAGTGGGCCGAGCTGGCGCAGCAGGCCTCCTCGGGACTGGACGAGCTGGAGCAGTTCCTGCTCACCGGTCCAATTCCGATCGACCGGGAGCAGCTGAACCAGGCACGGGAGGGGATCATCCAGTTTGCCACCAGCAGCCAGGTCCGCTCGGGTGCCATCACCGGACTGTCCGTGGTGACAGAGTTCCTGGCCGGAAGCGCACTGATGGTGGTCATCCTGTTCTTCTTCCTCAAGGACGGCGCCAAAATCTGGAACTTCTTCCTGCGACCCTTCAGCGGGCAGCGGGAAGCAAAACTCCGCCGGGTGGGCAGCCGCACGCTCGAAGTCCTGGGCGGCTACGTCCGCGGCACCGCCATCGTGGCCCTGGTGGATGCCGTGGCCATCGGCGCGGCACTCCTGATCCTGCAGGTTCCACTGGCGTTCCCGCTGGCCATCATCATCTTCATGACCGCTTTCATCCCGCTGGTGGGAGCCACGGTTGCCGGCATCCTCGCGGCCCTGGTGGCCCTCGTGGCCAACGGTCCGGTGGTGGCGCTGATCGTGGTGGCCGTGGTGATCGCCGTGAACCAGCTGGAGGGTGACCTGCTGCAGCCGATCGTGATGGGCAAGTCGCTCCAGCTTCACGCGCTGGTGATCCTGATGGCCCTGACTGCCGGCACCATCCTGGCGGGCATCATCGGCGCGGTCCTGTCTGTCCCCATGGCGGCCGTCATCTGGGCTGTCATTCAGGTGTGGACCGCTGAGGATCCGAACCTTGAGGACGAGAATCCGGACCTCCCGCCGCCCAACAGCCAGCCGGTCTGAGCCGGCTCTTCAAAATCGAGGCGCCTATCCCCTGGCGCGCTGGAAATATCGGGCGCGCCAGCTCTTCTGCGCGTCGCAAGCCGCTTTGCGCGTCGCAAGCACAGCGCCCGACGACGGTCCGGCACCTGGGTGCCGAACCGCCGTCGGGCGTCACCGCGTCTTAGTACTGCCGCTACCGCTTAGGGGCGGAGGCCCTGGAACACGTTCTTGGGCCGCTGCATCTCGCCGTGCTTGGCACCCAGGACAATCACCGCGGCAGCGAAGGCCGGGACGGCCCACTGCAGCACCTTGAGCTGCTGCTGAGCCGACTGCAGTTCCTCGGACGCACCGGGATTCGGCTCGGTGGCGCCCCGCGCTCCCTCGTCCGCGAGCTTTTCTACCTTCTTGCCAAGGATGCCGGCGTAGAGTGTCACGGCGGCACCGGCAACCGTGACCGCCGTCTTGATCGCGGTATCGCGGGCCACACCGTCCTGCTTCGCGATGCGTCCCTTGTTTTCCCACGCGATGGCGAGGTCAGCCACCAGGTGCGCGGCGAAAGCCGCAGTCTGGATCGGAGCCCACTTCATCCAGCCCGCGCTGGAAAGACGGGTACGTTCCGTCGGATCCTTGGCCTCCGCCGTCGCCCCGTTCAACCCGATGGCGCCCATCAGCGCGCCGCCGAACCATGCCGCAGCGCTCAGATCGTGAACGGACCGGGCAACAAGATTTCCTGCCATGATGTGGTTTCCTAACGTCGAACTGGTTCCGAAATGCCGCTGGTGCGGTCTGTACTGGCTGTGCCCCGTAAGGTCATTGACAAGCTATGATAAGCACACTTACCAATGTTACGAAACCCCGACTTCCACCATGGTTGCGCGTAATATCTTCGCCATAGACAGACGCACATGACCTGGCCCGGAGCCGGCACACTGCACGCCTAAAGACCGACGAACGGCAATAATGGCAGACGGGGAATCCAGCATCAGCGAGGCGGCAGACGCCGTCGAGGAGGCGTCCGACACCAAGGCGCTGGACGTTGTGGCGCGCTCGGGTTTTGCCGTGATGGCCCTGCTCCACATCATTGTTGGCGTCATTGCCATCGCCCTGGCCTTCGGTCAGCCGGGGCAGGCGGAAGCCACCGGTGCCATCGAGCAGCTGGGCGCCAACCCGTGGGGACCGGCCGTGCTGTGGTCGTGTGTGGTGGCGTGCACCGGCCTGGCGTTGTGGCAACTGAGTGAAGCCACCCTGCGTGCCCGGCACCTGCCCAGTGCGAAGCGCTGGGGAAAACTGATCTCGTCAGGATGCCTGACCATTGCCTATGGCAGCGTGGGGCTCAGCTTTGCGGGGTTCGCCGTGGGAATTCGCGGAGACTCGGGAGACACCACCCGGGATTTCAGCACCGCCCTCCTGGATGCGCCGTTCGGGCTGCCTGTGCTGGTGGCGGTGGGCCTGACCACGATGGGCGTCGGCGTCTACTTTGTGGTCAAGGGTGTCCGGCGCGGGTTCAAGGACGAGCTCTTCCGGTTCGAGGGCACCCGCCGCGGCAGGCTGATTGATACCTTGGGCGTAACGGGCCACGTGGCTAAGGGAATCGCGCTGAACCTGGCCGGGCTGTTGTTTGTGATCGCCGCCGGGAAGCAGAGTCCCGAGGAATCAACCGGTCTGGACGGCAGCCTGAAGGCACTCCGCGACCATCCGTTCGGCCCGCACCTGCTCGTCGCCATCGGGGCGGGCTTTATCTGCTACGGCCTGTTCGCGCTGGTCCGGGCCCGTTTTGGCAGGATGTAGGGCCCCGGACGAAAAAGCGCGAACCGGCAGCTAATGACCTCAAATTTGCGGTTTGCGGTCATTAGCTGCCTGTTCGCGCTGTTGTGCGGGTGCTGGCTCGGACTAGACGTTCGCGGCCACGCCGTCGCGGGAGATGGCAACCATGTCCTCGCGCGGCACCACCTTGATGCGCTCACGCTTGACCTCAACACCGTGCGAACCGCCGGCCTCCGTGGCCGCGGCACCAAGGGCGAGCTCGTGCGCGTCCAGCGCGAGCCAGCCTTCCCAGCTGGTGAACTTCACCCCGCGGGCGTCGAGGAGTTCGACGACGGCGTCCGCCTCGGGAACAGCGGCGACCGGCAGGTTTTCGCGGTCTTCCAGCAGGTACGTCACGGTCTCGAGTGCGTCGCCCTTGGTGTGGCCGATCAGGCCTACCGGTCCGCGCTTGATCCAGCCGGTGGCGTAGATGCCCGGCACGTGGGTGCCGGCGGCATCCAGGACGCGGCCGCCGTCGTTCGGTACCACGCCCTTCTTGTGGTCGAATTCGATCTCCGGGAGCGCCGAACCGAAGTAGCCGATCGAGCGGTAGACGGCCTGGACCGGGTAGTCCACGAACTCGCCGGTGCCGCGGGCGTTGCCCGTGCCGTCCAGCTCGGTGCGCTCGAACTTCATGCCGGCAACCTTGCCCGGCGCCACGGCGTCGTCGTAAATTTCCACCGGGCTGTGCAGGAAGTGCAGGTGCAGGCGGCGGGAGGCGGTCAGCTCGGAAAGGTCCTCGGGCTGCTCGGCGATCCAGTTGGTGAGGGTGCCCACCATGGTTTTGGTCTGGTTGTTGCTCTGGATCTGGCGGTCCGATTCCTCGTCGAACTCGAAGTCCTCGGCGTAAAGGATGATGTCCACGTCCTTGGAGTGGCTCAGTTCGCGGAGCTCCAGCGGCGTGAACTTGACCTGGGCCGGGCCACGGCGGCCGAAGACGTGCACGTCCGTGACGGGCGAGTTCTTCAGGCCTGCGTAAACGTTGTCCGGGATTTCGGAGACCAGCAGGTCGTCGGCGTGCTTGGACAGGACACGGGCCACGTCCAGGGCCACGTTGCCGTTGCCGATCACGGCGATTTCCTTGGCGTCCAGCGGCCATTCGCGGGCGACGTCGGGGTGGCCGTCGTACCAGGAGACGAAGTCCGCTCCGCCGTAGGAGCCGTCCAGCTCGATGCCCGGGATGTTCAGGTCCGCGTCCTTGATGGCGCCGGTGGCGAAGATGACGGCGTCGTAGTGCGTGCGGAGGTCCTCGATGGAGATGTCCGTGCCGTAATCCACGTTGCCGAAGAAGCGGATGTCGCCGCGGTCCAGGACCTTGTGCAGGGCGTTGACGATGCCCTTGATGCGCGGGTGGTCCGGGGCCACTCCGTAGCGGATCAGACCGTAGGGTGCCGGGTAGCGGTCAAAGAGGTCGATGCTCACGGTGAGCTCGCCGCTCTTGACGGCTTCGCTCTTGGTGAGGATGTCCGCGGCGTAGACGCCGGCCGGGCCGGAGCCCACAACGGCAACGCGCAGCGGACGCTCGGCAGATCCTACGGAGGTGCTTGATGACACGGCTGTGTTCCTTTTGTTCGTACCGGCCCAACTAGGTAGCACTAACTGTCGTTTTGAGGGCTCATAACGACAGTTAGCGCTACCTAGTTGGGTGGGTGGCTAGGTGGTGAGGGCTCTTGCGGTGGTGCGGGGGCTGTTCGGGGTGGTGGTGCTGTAGTCCGCTGTCTTGAAGTGCGACGGCGCGAACGGGCTGACGCGGACAACGTCGCCGATCACAATCACGGCAGGATTTGCGACGCCGGTGGCTTCCGCCTGGTCGGCGATGGAACCGAGCGTGCCGATCGTCACGCGCTGATTCGGCAGATAGCCGTTCTCAACGATGCCAACTGGAGTGTCCTGAGGCAAACCGGCGCCGGCCAGGGCAGCGGCCGAATCCCGAAGTGCGGCCACGCCCATCAGCAGGATGATGGTGTGATCTGCCCGGGCGGGGACCTCGGACAGCTCCTCGTGGCCGGTGACCACACTGAAGCCCTTGGCCAGGCCGCGGTGAGTCACGGGGATGCCGGCGGCGGCCGGAACGGAGATCGCGGACGTCACGCCGGAGACAACTTCAACCTCGACGCCGTGCTGCCGGCAGTATTCGGCTTCCTCGCCGCCGCGGCCCAGGACGTACGGATCGCCACCCTTGAGCCGGACCACGCGGTGCCCCATCAGGGCTTCGTCCACCAGGATCCGGTTGATCTCGGCCTGCGGCACGGGATGGTGGCCGGGGGTCTTGCCCACTTCGATCACGCGGACGTCGGGGGCAAGTTCGTTGAGCAGTTCGCGCGGGCCGAGGCGGTCTGCCACCACAACGTCGGCCTGGCCGAGCAGCCTGCGGCCGCGGACGGTGATGAGGCCGGTGTCGCCGGGACCGCCACCCACAAGGGCCACGGAGCCCGCAGACGCACGACGGCGGCGCAGCGGGAGGTCGCCGGTTTCCAGTGCGGTGGCGACGGCGTCACGCAGGGCCATGGCGCGGCGCGGGTCTCCCCCGGCGTTCACGGCGATCTGCACGTCATCCACCACGGCGACGGCGGGCGTCCACGCGGCTGAGGCTTCGTGGTCGGAGGCGTTGACGCACCAGATGCGCTGCGCCTCGGCGTCGACCGACACCTGGGTGTCCACGGCGGGATCGCCGGTGGCCGTCTGGACGAACCAGACGCCGTCGACGTCGGACGCAAGGTATGTGCGCGGCTCCCAAGTGAGGAGGCCGGCGTCGGCCAGTTCGCGGAGCGCGGCGGAGGCAACGGGAGCCACGACGGTGACCCGCGCACCGGCGTCGAGCAGACCCTTGGCGCGGCGGGCTGCCACGGGGCCGCCGCCCACCACCAGCACGGGGCGGCCGAGCAGCCGCAGTGCTGTGGGGTAAATATCCTGAATTGCCATGAATCAACGGTAGGGCCGCGTCGTTTCACCAACAACGGCAGCGGAAACACCAGTTCACGTAGGGTAACGGGGCGTCACATTCGGTGCTGCCCGGTTCGGGGCTACTTCACGGCGATGAGCTCGATCAGCCGGATGTTGGGATCCCTGGCCAGGAGGCTTGGGCCGTGTTCGCCGAGCGCCGCCGGGATGGCACCGTTGAGATGCTCCTGCCGCGCTTCCTCAGTCTCGAAGGTGTCGAAGATGCCGAAGGTGTTTTCGTCGACGCGGAAGGCGTACCAGGTTTTAGTGCCCGGCTCGGTGGCCACGATGTCACGGCCTCCGCTGAGGAAGTCCCAGACGTCCTGCTCCTTGCCCGGCTTGGCCTCGACCAGTGCCAGTACTCCAAAGTTAAGCGCCATTGCAGTCTCCTCAAGAACATCAGCGGAATCGGCCGCCTGCCGGCCTATTCCAGAGTCTAGGAAGATGCCCGGACCAGAACAAGGGTCCGACGGAATGAAGGAGTCCGGTGAGGGCGTCGCCCTGTGAGTCCCGGCTATTGGCCGTACAGTCCAGTACTGAGATAGCGGAAGCCGGAGTCGACCATGACGGTGACAACGGTTGCGTCTGGACCGAGCTGTTCGGCCACACGCAGCGCGGCCACGACATTTCCTCCGGAGGAGGTCCCGGCAAAGATGCCTTCCTCGCGGGCAAGCCGCCGGCTCATCGCCATCGCTTCGTCGGATGAGACCCGTTCAATCGCATCCACCTCCGCTGGCTCCCAAAGCGGGGGAATAAAGCCGATGCCGGTCCCCTCGATCCGGTGCGAGCCCGTCGGGCCCCCGGAGAGTACGGCAGACTCGGCCGGCTCGACGGCGACGACCCGCAGCCCGGGAAGGTGGGCGCGAAGGGCACGCGCCGTGCCGTGGATCGAGTGGGCGGTGCCGACGAACTGGACGAAAGCGTCGACGCGGCCATAGGACTGCTGCCAGATTTCCTGGCCCAAGGCGAGGTAACCCGTGATCGCATCCCGGTTGTTGAGCTGGTCGCAGGCCCAATGGCCCGGCTGCGCGCTCAGTTCACCCGCCCGGGCGATCATCGCTTTGATCAGCTGCTCCGTGATTTTTCCGTGGTCGCTTGGCACGTCCTCGACCGTTGCTCCGAGCGCCTCCATGGTGCGGCGCTTCTCATCGCTGAACGCGTCCGAAAAAACGACGTGGAGCCGGTAACCTTCGGCTGCGCAGACCAACGCGAGCGAGATGCCTGTTGTCCCGGCAGTGTACTCGACGACGGTGTCACCCGGGCTGAGGTCGCCGCGGGCTTCTGCACCCCTGATCGCGGCCACGGCCATCCGGTCCTTCATGCTCCCGGTAGGGTTCGCAAACTCCAGCTTCGCGAGCACCCTGGCCGATCCCGCCGGTACCACTTTGCCCAGCTCGATCAGTGGCGTAGAACCTATCCCCGCCAGTACGCCCCCGCCTGCCCCCACCGCACGTTCCATGGTCTTCCTCACATCGCGCAACGCCCGCCCTGATGACTCCGGATAAGTCCCAAGATATACCCCTCAGGACCGAGAGCCGCGTCATATTCCCTGCTCAGGCCGCCGACGTCCGTCAGCCAGACCAGGGATTCAATGCCCGTG
Source organism: Pseudarthrobacter sp. MDT3-1 (assembly GCF_054510755.1). Taxonomy (NCBI): domain Bacteria; kingdom Bacillati; phylum Actinomycetota; class Actinomycetes; order Micrococcales; family Micrococcaceae; genus Pseudarthrobacter; species Pseudarthrobacter sp. MDT3-1. The sequence continues at coordinate 61,935 of NZ_JBTNDX010000017.1, forward strand.
GCGCTGCGGATCGCCAGGACCAGCCGTTGAATGTCCTGGCCGGCCCATTGGCCCTGGAGCGGGGCAAGCGCCTCCGAGATCCAGGCGATCGCACGCCCCTGCCGCAAGGGCAGGCTCCGGGCGCCCGTCCCCCGGCTGCTCCAGGGAAAGCCTCAACATGGTCCGCTGCTGCGCCTCGGTTTCGACGATCATTCTGGTGAACTCCACCACCACGGCATCCAGCCGCTCCGCGACGTCTTCCCGTTAAGGACGCTTCATGCTGTCCAAGGGCCCGCCAGGAACCGGCCACGGTGCGCGATTAGGCGTTGCAGGTAACCGCGGAGAATCAGCCGCTCAGCGAGGCGCCCCAGAATGCCGAATGGCGCGGTGAATTCGACGCGGTCCGTCATGATGCTGCCAGTCTCAGTGGCCTGGAACTCATGGACATGGCGGAATGACTTGAACGGCCCCCTGACCTGATCATCCGTGAAGCTGGCGGGAAACTCCAGCGCTGTGATGCGGCTGGTCATGGTTAGCGGAACGCCGAAGTGCCGGGCCCGCCAGGTCACTTCCTGGCCTTCATCGATCAGCCCGGACATGACTCCCGCAATGGCCCGCTCCCCCGCACCCCGCTGCGAGTCCACGTGGGCGTCAACGCTGCGCGCGAGGTCGAACAGACGCTCCGGGGGCAGTGCGGACTCGGTGCGGCACACGAAGCTTACGGTCATGGCGCCAGTCTGCCAGACCCACATTGGTCGCGGAAGCAGCAGCAGAGCCCGACGGCGGGTCTCGCCGTCGGGCTCTGCTGTTAGGTTTCGCGGGGGTTGGGTTTTGCGGGGCGTTGCCGGTGCGGCCTAGCGGGTGCTTCCCGAGAGGAGGCCTCGGCTGCGGAGGAGGCGCTTCTCGATCGGCGCGAACACCAGCAGCTCAATGAGGATGCCGACGGCCAGGATCAGCAGGATTGCGGACATCACGATAGTCATGTCGGCCAAGTCGCGGCCCTGGTTCAGCATGGAGCCGAGGCCGAAGCCTATGGTGCCGCCCACGGCGATGATTTCCGCGGCCATAAGCGATCGCCAGGAGAACGCCCAGCCCTGTTTGAGCCCGCTGAGGTAGCCGGGCAGCGCGGCAGGCAAGATGATCTGCACGGCCATCTGGAAACGGTTCGCACCCAGGACGGTGCCCACCCGTCGGTACTGCGGCGGGATCTGGTCCACGCCGGAGATCAGCCCGTTGATGATGGACGGGATCGCACCCATAAACACCACGAAGTAGACCGTGGCGTCAGTAAGCCCGAACCAGATGATGGCCGCGGGCACCCAGGCTACGGACGGCAGCACCTGAAGGCCGGAAATCAGCGGCCCGAAGGCACGGCGCAGCGGCGCAACCTGGGCCAGCAGCAACCCCACCGGCGTGGCAATGGCAACGCTGATCAGGAACCCGACCAGCCCGCGCTGCAGCGAGGTCCACACCGCTTCCTGCAGTTTGGCCTCACCCCAGAGGATGCCGATCTGGCCCAGGACGTCGAGCGGACCGGGCACAAGGTCGCGGCGCTTGAGGCCCAGGGATACGTAGAACTGCCAGATCAGGACAAGGACCACGAGGGCCGCGACGGGCAGAAGCACACGGCTCCAGTCGATACGGTGCTTGCGCGCGGCGTCGGACTGGAGCGAATCCAGCCCGGCCTCGAGCTCGCGCAGGTCCTCATGCCCGGTGGAAGTTCGGGTCAGGGCGGCGTGGACTTTGCGGGTTTCCGGCTTGCTCTCGACCACCGGTTCGGTCTCGGCGAGGGGCGTGGGGTTACTTGGCATGGCGGCGAATCTCCTCCCGCAGCCGGGCGGTGATGACCCCGGTCAGCTGTCCGGCCAGGCCGGCGTCGGTTCGGTGTTCCTCGGTGACGGCCCATTCCTGGACCACGCGGCCGGGCCGGGACGACAGCAGCAGCACACGCTGGCCCAGCCGCACGGCCTCGCGGACGTTGTGGGTCACAAAAACGATTGTCCGCCCGGTTTCCTTCCAGATTCGTTCCAGCTCGTCGTGCAGCAGGTCGCGGGTGATGGCGTCCAGGGCGGCAAACGGCTCATCCATCAGCAGCAGCTGCCGGTCCTGCGACAAGGCACGGGCCAGTGCCACGCGCTGGCGCATGCCGCCGGAAAGCTCGTGCGGACGCTTGTCCCCCGCCTCGCCGAGATGCACCAGCTCGAGCAGCTCGTTGGCCTTGATCCGGCGTTCAGCCTTCCCCACACCGCGCAGCTTCAGGGCCAGCTCGATGTTCTCCCGCGCCGTCAGCCAGGGGAAGAGGGCAGCGTCCTGGAACATAAAGGCTGCTCCGTCGCTGGGTACTTCAAGGGCGCCCGACGTCGGGACCTCCAGTCCCGCCATGATGTTCAGCAGGGTGGATTTGCCGCAGCCGGATGCACCGAGGAGGGCTACGAATTCGCCCGCGCCGATATTGGCGTTGACGTCGTCCAGCACCGGGGCGCCGTCGCCGAAGCGCTTGCCCAGGTTTTCCAGTACGACTGGCATGGTCCCGTCCTTAAGTAGTTGGTGCGGTAGGTGGCGGTCAGTCCTGGCCGAGGCCGGCCGCGGAGGCCCGTTCGGCGGTCCCGGTGACTTCGTTCAGGGCACGGAGGTCGAACAGTCCGGTGATGTCCGCCTGCTTCGTGGTGCCGGCTTTCACGCCGTCTTCGAGGAGCTTGGGGTAGGTTCCCGCGAGCGGATCCACCGTGAAAACCACGTTCTGCAGGGCTCGGTCAAGGACATCGGCGGGAAGCGCCGCGCCTGCCGATTCCTGCAGGGCGCCGTTGATGACACTTGTTTTCTCTGCGGCAGGCGCGTCATTCAGCCAGGCCACGGACTCCACGTGGCCGCGCAGCAGGGCTTTCACGGTGTCCGGGTGCGCGGCGGCGAACTTCTTATTCACAATCAGGATGGTGGTGGGGAACTCGCCGGCCTTGCCGGAATGCGAGCCGTCCCAGAGGTCCTTTTCGTCCACCAGGACCTTGGCTCCGGCCTGGAGCACCAAACGGGACGCCCACGGCTCAGGCAACCACGCGCCGTCGAGCTTTCCATCCTGGAACAGTTTCAGCGTCTGGGCGTTCTCCGTGGGGTTGATTGAAACGTCGCCGCTGCCGTCCACGTTGGTCTTGTAGCCCTGCGAGCCGAGCCAGGCGCGAAGCGCCACGTCCTGCGTGCCGCCCAGCTGAGGCGAGGCCAGGGTCTTGCCCTTGAGCTCGGCCGCCGAGTTGATTTCCGGACGCACAACCAGCTGCGCCCCACCCGCTGCGGCGCCCGCGATGACGCTGACGGACTCCCCCTCGCTCTTGACAAACGAGTTGATCGCGGGATTCGGGCCGATGTATGCCGCGTCGATGGCGCCGGCGTTCAGGGCCTCGATCGCGGCAGGCCCGGCGTTGAAAGTTTCGGTGCTGAGCTTGGTGTTGCCCAGATTCCGGGCGAGGATCCCCTGTTTCACGCCCACCAGGGCCGGGGCATGCGTCAAGTTACCGAAGTAGCCAAGCTTCAGTTCTGCGGCCGGAGTGGGCGACGGGAGGGCTGCCTCTGCCGCAGTATTACGGGAGATGGACGACGCCACAACGGCACCGGCGGCGATCAGGAAGACGAGCCCGATGGCCAGGGCCGCCTCGATGGCACGCTTGCGCTTGGGTACGGCGCTTTCGCCTGCCACGATGCGGGTCATCCCGGGCTTGGAACTAGTCATTGTTTCACCATAGGGAGTGACCTAAACCCATTCAATGAAGCAGAAACGGGGGGTCACGCGGGTTCATGCAGCGTCACATTCCGGGCCCGGCTCAGTCCCCTTTGACGTTGACCAGCTGCCGCAGTTTGTGGCGCACCGTGACCAGGTCCGCCGCGTCCCTCATCACCACATCGATGGGTTTGTACGCCGCCGGAATTTCGTCGATGAACGCCTCGGTTGCCCGGAATTCGATGCCCTGCATGGCCGTCTTCAGCTCGGCCAGCGAGAACGTTTTTCGGGCAGCCGTCCGGGAGTACTCGCGGCCGGCCCCGTGCGGGGAGGAGTTCAGCGAGACGGGGTTCCCCAGCCCCTCCACTACGTACGACGCCGTCCCCATGGACCCGGGGATAAGTCCCGGATCGCCGTGCTCGGCTCTGATCGCCCCCTTCGCGATACCCACACGGATTTGCCGTAATGGGTCTCCTGCTGGGTGAAGTTGTGGTGGCAGTTGATCCGCTCGCGCTCCTTGACATGGCCGCCCACCCAGTGCCCGAACTGAGTAATGACGCGGTCCATCATTTCCTCGCGGTTCAGAAGGGCGAAATATTGCGCCCAGCGAAGTTCCTTGATGTAGCGGGCGAACTCGCTGGTACCCTCCTCCAGGTAGGCGAGGTCCGGGTCAGGCAGCCTGGTCCCGCGTTTACGCGTCACCTGCTGGGCGACGCCGATGTGGTGCTGCGCGATCTTGTTGCCCACGCCCCGCGAGCCCGAGTGCAGGAACAGCCAGACGGCGTCGGTTTCGTCGGCGGAGACCTCGATGAAGTGGTTGCCTGATCCCAGCGAGCCCAGCTGAAGCTCCCACTTGGCCAGATACTGGGCCGGGTTGAAGCCGGCCTGCGCCGCCAGCTTCCGGAGCTCGGCAACGCGCGGTTCGGCAGTGGCCATGACCCGCCGGTTGTTGTGCCCGGCGGACAACGGAATGGCCCGTTCGATGTCCTCGCGCAGCCGTTTGCGGTCCTTGGGCAGGTCCTTGACCGAGTACTGGGTCCGCACGGCGATCATGCCGCAGCCGATGTCCACGCCCACGGCGGCCGGGATGATGGCGCGCAGGGTGGGGATCACCGAGCCGACGGTGGCGCCCTTGCCCAGGTGCGCGTCCGGCATCAGGGCAAGGTGCGGGTAGATGAACGGCAGCGTGGACGTGGCCAGCGCCTGCTCGCGGGTCTTGGCGTCCAGGATCGAGGCCCAGCTGATGAGCTTGCTGTTGATGGTCTCCACGCCGCGCCTCCCACTGACGATCATGGTGCGGCAGACTCAGGCCCACAAGCCCTAGGAACAGCTCTGCCCCGCATAACCGGTGTTGGGGCAACACCGTTCATGCGGGGCAGGGCAGCTCAAGCTCGGGCTTAGATGGAGTAGCGCTCGTCCTCGTGGTCGCCCGGGTGGTCCTTGACGAGGCCCGCGGCCAGCGTGTTGCCGTCCAGCGGGTCGATGACGAGGAACGCGCCGGTGCGGCGATGGTGCAGGTAGTTCTCCAGCGGCAGCGGCGCGGCGAGCCGGAGCTGCGCGTGGCCGATGTCGTTCAGCTCCAGGCTGGACGCGCCTTCGAGCTTGAACGTGGCCAGGTCCAGCTTGCCGCTGACGCTGCGGACCAGCGCCTGGACGGTGCGTGTGCCGTGCTTGACCAGCACCTTGGCACCTTCCCGCAGCGGCTTCGGCGACAGCCAGCACAGCGCGGCGTACAGGTCGGCGGTGGACTCGCGGACGGTGCCGGAGGCGGCGATCGTGTCACCGCGGGCCACGTCGAACTCATCCGCCAGGCGGATCGCCACGGACTGCGGGGCGAACGCTTCCTCCAGCGAATCACCGGCGAAATCGATGCCAATCACCGTCGTCGTGCGCGGAGCCTGGCCCGGTGTCAGCACGGACACCGAATCCCCGACTTTCACCGAACCCTCGGTGATCTGGCCGGCGTACGCGCGGTAGTCACGGTAGGCCTCAACGTCCAGGCCGCCGGCAACGGCGTCGGGAGCCAGCGCACCCTGCGGCCGGATGACCAGCTGCACCGGGAAACGGAAACTCTCCAGCTGCGTGTCGATCTCGTCTGCGGCGGGCAGGGTCTCGAGGACCTCCAGCAGGGCGGGACCGTCGTACCAGGGGGTGCGCTCGGAACGGTCCACCACGTTGTCGCCGTCGAGGGCGGACACCGGGATCACCAGCAGGTCATCGATGTGGTCCGCGCTGCCCAGCTCGGCGGAGCCGATGCCCAGTTCGCGGGCCACCTGCTGCACATCGGCCTGGATCTCACGGAACACGGACTCGCTGAAGTCCACCAGGTCGATCTTGTTCACGGCCACAATCACGTGCGCCACCCGCAGCAGCTGCAGCACGGACAGGTGCCGGCGCGTCTGCTCCAGGACACCCTTGCGGGCGTCAATGAGTACGACGACGGCATCCGCCGTGGACGCGCCCGTCACCGTGTTTTTGGTGTACTGAACGTGCCCGGGGCAGTCGGCCAGGATGAAGCTGCGCTGGTCCGTGGCGAAGTAACGGTAGGCCACGTCGATGGTGATGCCTTGCTCCCGCTCGGCGCGCAGGCCGTCGGTCAGGAGGGCCAGGTCGATGCCGCCTGCCGCGCCGCCGAAGCCTCGGTCCGCGGAGGTGCGGGCAACGGCGTCGAGCGTGTCAGCAAGAATCGCCTTGGAATCGTGCAGGAGACGGCCCACCAAAGTGGACTTCCCGTCGTCGACCGATCCCGCGGTGGCGAAGCGGAACAGCGTGGTGGGCAGGGCTGTTTCCAGCTCGGCGGCCAGGAGTGAAGTTTCGGTGCTCATTTAGAAGTAACCATCCTTCTTGCGGTCTTCCATGGCGGCCTCGGAGATGCGGTCATCTGCACGGGTGGCGCCACGTTCGGTGATGGTGGAGGCGGCAACTTCGATCACAACGTCGCTCACGGTGGCTGCGTCCGATTCAACGGCACCGGTGCAGGACATGTCGCCCACGGTGCGGTAGCGGACGGTTTTGACGATGACTTCCTCGTGCGGCAGCGGCTGGGAAACTTCGCCGACCGCACGCCACATACCGTCGCGGGCAAACACTTCGCGGTCGTGGGCGTAGTACAGGCCCGGCAGCTCGATGTTCTCGCGTTCGATGTAGCGCCAGATGTCCAGCTCGGTCCAGTTGCTGATGGGGAACGCGCGGACGTGCTGGCCCACGGTGTGGCGGCCGTTGTAGAGGTTCCACAGCTCGGGGCGCTGGTTGCGCGGGTCCCACTGGCCGAACTCGTCGCGGAGGCTCAGGATGCGCTCCTTGGCGCGGGCCTTGTCCTCGTCGCGGCGGCCGCCGCCGAAGACGGCGTCGAACTTGTTCTGCTGGATGGCATCCAGCAGCGGGACGGTCTGCAGCGGGTTGCGGGTGCCGTCGGCACGCTCGGCCAGTTCGCCGCGGTCGATGAACTCCTGCACGGAGCCCACCACGAGCTTCAGGCCAAGGCGCTCCACGGTGCGGTCACGGAAGTCGATGACCTCGGGAAAGTTGTGGCCGGTGTCCACGTGCAGCACGGGGAACGGGACCTTGCCCGGCCAGAAAGCCTTGGTGGCCAGGTGCAGCATCACCACGGAGTCCTTGCCGCCGGAGAACAGCAGCGCAGGCTTCTCGAACTCGGCGACGACTTCGCGGATGATGTGGATCGCTTCGGACTCGAGGGCGTCCAGGCTGGAGAGGCGCGTGGATACGGCGGCTTCAGTCACCTGGGTGGTCTCCTCAGTTAGGAAAGTGCTCATACGTGTAGTCCGCATTCTGTCTTGTCGGTGCCTGCCCAGCGGCCGGCGCGGGGGTCGTCGCCGGGCGCTACCTTGCGGGTGCAGGGCTGGCAGCCAATGGAGGGGTAACCCTGCGAAAGCAGCGGGTTGACGGGCAGGAGGTTGTCATCGGAGTACTGGACCAGCTGGTCGAACGTCCACGCGGCCACCGGGTTGACCTTGACCAGGCCGTTGACGTGGTCCCAGGTCACCAGCGGGGTGTTGGTCCGGGTGGGGGCCTCGTCGCGGCGGACGCCGGTGAACCAGAGTTCGTAGCCGGCCAGGGTGCGGCGCAGCGGTGCCACCTTGCGGAGGGCGCAGCACTGGGCGGCGTCGCGGGCAAAAAGATCCTTGCCCAGGAGCCGGTCCTGCTGTTCCACGGTGCTCTCGGGAAGCACGTCCACCACGTTGACGCGGAGGTTCGCGGCCACCTCGTCACGCGTGGCGTAGGTTTCCGGGAAGTGGTAGCCGGTCTCCAGGAACAGGACGTCGACGCCGGGCATCTGGTCAGCGACCAGGGCCGGCAGGACGGCGTCGGCCATGGAGCACGCGACGGCGACCGCTGAGAGGTCGAAGTTGCGCTCCACCCAGGCGATCACGTCGCGGGCCGGGGCGTCCCAGCCGAGCTCGGCAGCACCGGATTCGGCGATGACCTTCAGCTCGTCGTGGGTGCGGAGGACGTTGGCAGGTTGAGTGTTGCTCACTGGAGGGCCTCCTCGTCTGCTGCGTGGGCCCATTCGGCGAAGGTCTGGCCTTCGGCGCGCTGGGCCACGAACGTGCGGACGACGCGTTCCACGTAGTCCGGCAGGTCCTCGACGTACACCTTCAGGCCGCGGACGGTGCGTCCCAAACCAGCCTCTTCGCGGCTGTTGGAAGCCAGCCCGCCGCCCAGGTGGACCTGGAAACCCGGGGAGGGGTCGCCGTCGGGCGTTGGCAGCATCATGCCCTTCAGGCCGATGTCCGCGGTCTGGATGCGGGCGCAGGAGTTGGGGCAGCCGTTGATGTGCAGGGACAACGCGTGCGGCAGTTCGCCGGACTCCGCGAGGTCCGCCAGGCGGCGTTCCAGTTCAGCGACGGCGGTGGCGGCCGTGACCTTGGTTTCCACGATGGCCAGCTTGCAGTATTCGATGCCGGTGCAGGCGATGGTGCCGCGGCGGAACACGGACGGGCGTGCGGAGAGGCCTAGGGCATCCAGCTCGGCAACCAGCGGTTCCACGTGGTCCTTGGCAACGTCCAGCACTACGAGTTTCTGGTGCGGGGTGGTGCGCAGGCGGTATGAGCCACGGGCCTCGAGGGTGTCCGCGAGCTTGATCAACTGAGCGCCGGACAGGCGGCCTGCCAGCGGGGTGGCGCCGATGAAGAACTTGCCGTCCTTCTGCTCGTGCACACCGATGTGGTCGCCCGGCGTGGTGGGCTTGGGCGCGGCGGGCCCGTCGGCCAGCTTGTAGCCCAGGTATTCATCCTCGAGGATCTGGCGGAATTTCGCCGGTCCCCAGTCGGCCATCAGGAACTTCAGGCGGGCCTTGGTGCGCATGCGGCGGTAGCCGTAGTCGCGGAAGATGCTGGTTACGCCGAGCCAGACTTCGGCGGCTTCCTCGGGCTTCACGAAGGCACCGAGGCGCTTGCCGAGCATCGGGTTGGTGGACAGCGCGCCGCCCGCCCAGAGGTCGTAGCCGACGCCGAGTTCGGGGTGGCGGACTCCCACCAGGGCGAAGTCGTTGATCTCGTGCACCACGTCCTGGCTGGGGTGGCCGGTGATGGCGGTTTTGTACTTGCGCGGCAGGTTGGACAGCAGCGGGTTGCCGATGAAACGCTCGCCCAGCTCCGCGATAAGCGGCGTGGGGTCGATGATCTCGTCCTTGGCGATGCCGGCCACGGGCGAGCCCAGGATGACACGGGGCACGTCGCCGCAGGCCTCGGTGGTGGACAGGCCAACACCCTCAAGCCTGTTCCAGATCTCGGGGATGTCCTCCACGCGGATCCAGTGCAGCTGGATGTTCTGGCGGTCCGTGAGGTCGGCGGAATCCCGGCCGAAATCAACGGAAATCTGGCCGATGACACGCAGCTGCTCGGTGGTCAGCGCACCGCCGTCGATCCTGACCCGGAGCATGAAGTACTTGTCTTCCAGCTCGTGCGGCTCGAGCGTGGCGGTCTTGCCGCCGTCGATCCCGGGCTTGCGCTGGGTGTACAGGCCCCACCAGCGGAAGCGGCCGTGGAGGTCCTGGCTGGGGATGGCGTCGAAGCCGTCCTTGGAGTAGATGGTCTCGATACGCTCACGCACGTTGAGGCCGTCGTCTTCCTGTTTCCAGGTTTCGTTGGCGTTCAGCGGGGTTTTGCCGTCCACTTTCCACTGCCCGTGCGGCTTTGCAGCGGGGCGGGAGGCACGCGCGGGGCGTTTGGCGGCGGCGGGGTCCACGGACGCTCCGGCTAGAGCTGTATCAGTCATGCATCGACTGTAAGTGCCCGCCGAAGCGCGTCACAAAGGCCCGGAAACGGGAGGTCACCTAGGGAAACAATTCGTCACGAACCGCCGGAGAGCCTTGAAGAAGGCCGCCCGCTGTGCTTCGACACGTGATTGTTCTTAGACGCCGATGGCACCCTCGACCCATGGACGAGGGTCGCGGCCAGGGGTAGTCTTGGGCTTGCCCTAGCAGAATTTCTGAATAAGTCAATATCTGCTGTTGGTCGCGACTTTCGCGCTGCTAGCTGGGAAGTTGCGCAGAGTTTGGCCCCCGTAACTACTGGGAACCTGGGGCTGTTATCGGTCGTGGCGGCATCGAGGCCGGCACAACTGACTCGATTAAACTCGAAATCTTTGGTTTGAAACCATTGCTGCCCCCAGGAAGTAACCATGAAATCCCACCTCCGCCCCCTCTTGATGCTGTTCGCAACCATTCTGCTCGTGTTCATGACAGGACTATCAGCAGCCCAAGCCGCCAGCCCGCACTTTAAGCGTGGCGGTACGCCTGTCTGTACCGTGGTCCTTTCGGACGGCAGGAGCACTGCAACAACCGTCTGCAAGGCCACACTCGCGGGCCTTGGAAATGAAGATCTCGTGGCCACTGTCTCCGTTGAGGGTACTGCCGTTTATCAGTGCCAAAACCAGGGCGGAAACGTCGCACCAGGACAAAACAAGGTACTGGTGGGACCGGCAACGGTAGCCACTCCAGTTCCTCGCGATGCTGTCAAGAACGGGACCCTCAGACTCACCACACTTCCAGTCGTACTCACGGCTCCCGAGACAGTGAGTGGAGCCGACGCTGGGTGCCCGAACCCGAACTGGACAGGCGTCAACCCGGTGCTGACGGTGACGTCAATCACCCTAGTGATCGAACAGCCCCTTGGAACTGTCATTTTCACCTGCACAGCGAGCAACCCGGACGGACTGACCGGAACGGTGCCGCTTACCTGCTAAAGAGCCCGAGTCCGGGGACAGCCTGATCCCCGCGGTTCAAGCTGCCCCAATTGCAAGGCTCCAGAATGTGCTTCCCTCGGAGGCGCATTCCGGGGCCTTCGGCCTGCCCGGGTCACCCGGCTGCGACGGCGGCATCGAACCGTTCCAGCGCGATCTCGGCGAGTACCGGGGACGGCAGCAGTGGTTCCGTCACGAGGTCGGCGCCGGCTTTGGCCAGCTGGTCGTGGAAGAACCCCGGCGCGAGCAGGTAGGAGGCAATCACCACGCGGCCGCCGTCGTCCACGGCCCCCGCGGACTCCCCCGCCCCGGCACCTCCGGCCAGCTCCTGGCGGAGCATGGCGACGGCGTCGGGCACCGACGGCTGGGCAGAGGCACCGTAGGCGGGCAGAATCCGGTTGCGCCGCAGCTCCCGCAGCTGGTCAGCGAGCTCTTCGACGCTGCCGGCGGCGTTGGGGTTGGAGGAGCCGGCGGCGGCGAGGACGATCGCGTCGCGGTCCGTGACGCCGGCTTCGCGGAGGCGCTGGTCCAGGAGGGCGGCGAGCCGCGGGTCCGGGCCGAGCGGCGCGGCAGCCAGGCTGCCCGTACGGCTTTTCACGGCCCGGGCGATGTCCACCTTGACGTGGTAGCCCACGCTCAGCAGCAGAGGCACGACGACGGCTTTGTCCGCTTCGGGCAGCGACGCCACCACGTCCACGAGGTCCGGCTGCTGGACGTCCACGTAGGCCTCGCGAACGTCAAGGCCCGGGCGCAGGGCAGCGATGTTTGCGCGCAGGGCGTTGACCTCCGCGGCGCCCTGAGTACTGGACGTCCCGTGGGCGCAGGCGATCATGATCGGGTTGTTCATAGGGGCTAGCGTAACGTTGGAGCCGCCCTGTCCGCCCACCATGAAACTGCCGGGACGCCTCATGACATTGCCGTTCGACACATTGCCGTTCGGCATCGACCTTGTATGGCTGGACCTGGCCGGAGTCTTCTTCTTCGCCGTCTCCGGGTCGTTGTTGGCGGCACGGAAGCAGTTCGATCTGGTGGGGTCGCTACTGCTGGCGTCCCTGGTTTCCCTCGGCGGGGGCGTCATCCGCGACATCATCCTCAACACCACGCCTGCGGCCTTCTCCAACCCCGCGTATCTGGTTCCCCCGGTGCTGGCGACCGTCCTGGTGTATTTCCTGTACTCCAGCGTGCAGCGGTACACCTCGCTGCTGGTGCTGTTCGACGCAGGCGGGCTGGCCCTCTTCTGCATCACCGGAACGCTGAAGGCCCTGGCCCTGGGGATGAACCCGGTGGCCGCCATGCTGCTCGGCGTGACGACGGCGGTGGGCGGCGGCCTGCTGCGGGACATCACCGCGAACGAGGTGCCTCAGCTGTTCAACCCCCGGGACCTCTACGCGCTGCCGGCCTTCAGCGGGGCGGCTTTGACCGCGCTGCTCTGGGTGACAGGGGCCTTCAACGCGTTGACGGCGTGCGCGGTGGCGGCCGTGGTGTTCGCTTTCCGAGTGGTAGCGTGGCGCCGGTCCTGGTATGTTCCGCTGGCCGTGCATGGCTGGCACCGGCGGGGCTCCGGTGGCGGCTCGGGAGCTCGCCGCAGTTAGCTAGGATATGAGCATGACTGACATGTTCCTCGAGAAGTTCCGCGCGCTTGTTCCGACGTATCTCGAGGACGAATGGCAGGAAGAAGATGGCCTGCCCGCGGACGAGCTGGACGCGGCCCTCGCCGAACACCAGTTCCAGGTCCCGTTGGTGCTGAAGGAGTTTTACCTGGCGGTGGGCGGCTGCGAGGACATCATGGAGGCGTACCACTACTTCTGGGATCCCGAAGAGCTGGAAGTGGATGACGAAGGCTTCCTGATGTTCCTCGAGGATGAGGAAGAACAGTTCACCTGGGGCTTCCGCGTAGGCGACCTCGGCATCCCGGACCCCATCGTGTACCGCCGCAACAACGCCCGCGGCCAGTGGAAGAGCGAAGAAGGCACCTTCTCCGAGTTCGTCTTCGACATGTTCGAGTGGGCCTTCAACGAAGAGGTAGAAAACTAGGGTCCTCCCCTGCCCGGCCTGCGCGGCCTAAACGGGGCACTTCGACACGGACGCGCCGCTTCCTAAGCCAGTTTCTTCGGACACGTCGCCCAAAGTGCCCCACGACGGCGAGACTCACCTCGCGCCGAAAGCCCCCTGCCGCGACAGTTCCAGTACTGCCAACACCTGGCCCACCATCCGCTCAGGGTGATAGACAACGTCGTCATAGCCGAATCTGAGGCCAAGACGTCCGCCGATGACTGTGGCATTGTTGCGCTTTCGGTCCTTTTTTACTTGCCGTGGTTCCAGATGCGTACTGCCGTCGGTTTCCACCACGAGCCACTCCTCAATAAGGAAGTCCACTTCTCCCACTCCCGGAAGCTCTACATGCCTTCGCACATGGAGGCCCGCTCGCCGGAAATGGTAGTTGGCCAGCACCTCCAGGATGGAATCCGCCCTGGGGACCACGCTGTCGAGGACGGACCTGGCGCGGGCGTTGCGGTTTCCCGAGAGCTTGCGCTGCAGGAAATCCAGGCTGATGTCGCCCCGCTGGGCTGCGCACTGAAGCATGACCAACGATTCCACTGCCGGCAAGCAACGCAACGAATGAATCAGGACATCGGCCAGACCGGCCACCGGCAGCCATGAGTGGGACGGGTGGAGGCATCGGCCGTGGGTCAACATCCCCGGCGGTGTCCTCTTATGCCTTGGACTGAGGTGCACGGAACCAGCGTCATGTATCGTCCACAGCTGGTACGTGGGGGCGGCCGACAGACATGTCAGCAGAGCGTTGTGCTGAAGCGCCAGGGCTACCACGCCTGCCTCACGCGGCATGCTGTAGATGCCTCGTCGAATCCGCACAATTCGCCCGGCCGCCAGTGCTTTGTCGAGGGAAGTTCGGGAAAATCCGGCCTCTCGGAGCGTCGAGGCCCGGGCTACGCCTGCCCGCGCGCCGAGAAAAGTCTCAATATCCATTACTCCACGGTGCACCTGGACCACAGCAAAGGGCAGACCCAAGGTGCCGCATGTGGACAACGCGGCCGTCGCGGGGCACTTCGACACGGAAACGCCGTCTCTCCAGCCCGGAAGGCCCATCGGACGCCGCAATGTGCCCCACGAAGGACGAAGTAGCCTGTGACACGCGGAGTAACAGCAGGCTTGCATCCTGTGACAAATCTGTCATAGACTGTTCACGGATCCGCTAAACGCCTCCGGCGGGTCTGATGCGAACGGAGATATAGCCCCGGTTCGACGCAACGTGTGACTCGTATCGTTGCTGAGAACCGGGGCTATTGCATTTAACGAGCGAGGGCCCCGGCCAGGTTCACCCCGCCGAGGCCCCGCTGCAAAGAAGAGAATCAGCTGGCGCGGTCCACCACAGCCAGGGCGAAGTTGGACAGAGAGGACTTCACAACACCCTCGGGAAGCGGCGCCAGTGCGGCAATGGCTTCGTCGGCCCAGCGGCGGGCAATCACCCAGGACTCGGCAGTGACGGGGTGCTCGCGCAGTCCGGCCACGGCGGCAGCCAAGGCCTCGTCCGAGGTCAGGTCCCCGTCAATGAGCTTCAAGAGTTCGACGGCGGACTGGTCACCGGCAGCAGCATCGCGCCGCAGGAACAGAACGGGCAGCGTGGGCACACCCTCGCGGAGATCCGTGCCCGGGGACTTGCCGGACTTCACCTTGACGCCGGTGACATCAATGACGTCGTCGGCGAGCTGGAAGGCCACGCCCACCTTCTCGCCGTACTCCACCAGCAGGTCCTCGTAGGCCTCGTCGGCACCGGCAAAGATGGCACCGAGCTGGCCCGAGGCGGCCACCAGGGAACCGGTCTTGTCCGCGATGACGGACAGGTAGTGCTCCACCGGATCCTCGTCCGGACGCGGGCCCACAGTCTCGTGCAGCTGGCCCAGGCACAGGCGCTCGAACGTCCGGGCCTGGATGCCCAGGGCTCGGGAACCAAGCTCGGACACCAGGATGGACGCGCGGGCAAAGATGAGGTCGCCGGTGAGGACCGCCACGGAGTTTCCCCAGACCTCGTGGGCCGTGGGGGCGCCGCGGCGGAACGGGGCCGAGTCCATAACGTCGTCGTGGTACAGAGTTGCCAGGTGGGTCAGTTCCACCACCACGGCCGCCTGCACGACGGCAGGCAGTGAGGCGTCGCCAAGGTGGGCGCACAGCAGCGTCAGCAGAGGCCGGATACGCTTGCCGCCGGCTTCCACGAGGTGACGCGACGTTGCATCAGCCAGCGGATCGGAGTTGGCAATGGCCTCGCGGAGTTTCTTCTCCACGCGGGCAAGGTTATTGGTGATGGCGGGGCCCAGCTCGGCGTCCTCCGCGATGGCCGCGAAGCCCGCGGGCAGCTGCAGTCCCGTTGCAATGGCGGTGGTATTGAGGCTGGGTTCGGAGTCCGGCAGGCCGTGCCCGGCGTGCGTCCAGCTGTGGTCTGCGGAGTTAGTCACTGGTTAACCCTAACTTTTTGTTGCGGATACCGCTGGTTCGATGCCGGTGGGGTGTTGGAGGTGGCCGGAACCAGCGACTCCAGGACGCGGATGGCCCGGTCCTCGAAGCCTTTCGCGGCCGGGTCGGTCAGGTTTGCGAGCAGCCGCACTATAAAGCGCATCAGCACGGGTATGGGCATCCCGGTCCGCAGCGCGAGCTTCATAATGGCGGGTTTTCCTATCAGGGCGGCAAATGCCCGGCCAAGCGTGAAGTGCGATCCCCACTGGCCCCGCACATAGTCCGCGTACCCCGCGAGGTGCGCGTCGGCGTCGTACATTGCCCCCGCAGCAGAGGAACGGGCGGACGCGTCGACGATGAACTCCGCCGCGAACCGTGCCGATTCCATCGCGTAGGAGATGCCCTCGCCGTTGAACGGGGAGACCATGCCGCCGGCGTCGCCCAGGAGCAGGAGGCCGGGCGAGTAGTGCGGGGTGCGGTTGAAGCCCATGGGCAGCGCGGCGCCGCGGATTTCGCCCACTTGGTTGTCCGGGGTGAAGCCCCACTCGGCGGGCATGGCGCTGGTCCATTCGCGCAGGACCTGCTTGTAGTCGAGCTTGCCGAAGTCCCTCGACGAGTTCAGGATGCCGAGGCCCACATTGGAGGTGCCGTCGCCGACGCCGAACACCCAGCCGTAGCCGGGGAGCAGTTTTCCGTCGCGGCCGGGGAGCTCCAGCCAGCCTTCCATCCAGTCGTCATCGTGGCGGGGCGACGTGAAGTACGTGCGGACGGCGACGCCGAGGGGGCGGTCGTCCCGCTTCTGGATGCCCAGCGACACGGCGGTTCGGGTGGAGTTGCCGTCTGCGGCGAGTACGACGTCGGCGCTGAAGTCGCGTGACTCCCCCGTCTTGCGTCCGGACTCGTCCAGGAGCGCTGCGCGGACGCCGGTCACGCGGCCGTCTTCAGACCGCAGGGCTTCGGTGACGCTGTGCCGCTCGAGGATTTGTGCGCCGGCGGCCTGGGCGTGGCGGGCCAGTTCCTCGTCGAAGCCCAGCCGGGTGCGGATGAGGCCGTACTGCGGGAAGTCGGAGACCTCGGGCCAGGGCAGTTCGATGGTGCGGCCGCCGGCGATGAGGCGGAGGCCCTTGTTCCGGCGCCAGCCGTCCGCTTCAGGGTGCGGCAGGCCGAGCTTCTGGATTTCGCGGACTGCCCGCGGGGTGAGGCCGTCGCCGCAGACCTTCTCGCGCGGGAAGCTGGTCTTTTCCAGGACGGTCACGCTGATACCGGCGTTGGCAAGGTAGTACGCGGCGGTGGAACCGGCTGGCCCCGCGCCGACAATCAGAACATTCACAGGTCAGCGCTGGATGTTTCGTCGGAGTTTGGCCACGGGGCCCTTGTGTGCGGCGATGGCCTCCGCTGCGCCCTCCGGCGTTGATTCCAGCGGCTTGGTGGCACGGTGCACGGCCACGATCCCGCCGGTCAGGTTGCGGTATGTGACCTTTTCCCAGCCGGATTCCTGCAGCCAGGCGGCCAGGTGGTCCTGATCCGGCCAGGCGCGGATGGACTCGGCGAGGTAGACATAGGCGTCCGGGTTGGAGGCCACCTTCACGGCGATGGCCGGCAGGGCGCGCATGAGGTATTCCGTATACATGGTGCGCCACAGCGGCACCACGGGCTGGGAGAACTCGGCGATGACCAGCTTGCCGCCGGGCTTGGTGACGCGGAGCATCTCGGCCAGCGCCTTCTTGGGCTCGTTGACATTGCGCAGCCCGAACGAAATGGTGCTGGCGTCGAAGCTGTTGTCCGCGAACGGCAGATTGGTGGCGTCGCCGGCAACAAAGTTGATGTCCGGGCGGCGGCGCTTGCCAACCTTGAGCATGCCGAGGGAGAAATCGCAGGCGATGACATCTATGCCTGCATCGGCATATGGCTCGCTGGAGGTGCCGGTTCCCGCGGCCAGGTCCAGCACCCGCTGGCCCCGTTTCATGTCCATGGCGTCCACCACGATCCTGCGCCAGCGGCGGGTTTGCCCCATGGAGAGGACATCGTTGACGACGTCGTACTTAGGTGCGACGTCGTCAAACATCGTGGCTACTTCGTCCGGACGCTTTTCCAAGGATGCTCGGTTCACCATGCAATTGTCTCAGACAAACTTGAGAAGGACTTTCGACGAGCCCGTGCCCCGGTCCGAAGCCACGGCAAACGCCTCGGCCACGTCACCGGCGTCGAACGTGTGCGTCAGCAGCGGCTCAACGTCCAGCCCGTCCGCCAGGTACGCGAGGGCGTCATCCAGCTCGTTCGCGAAGCGGAAGGTCCCGCGGTAATCGATCTCCCGGAAAACGAGTGCGGCGAGCTCGGCCGTCACGGGCCCGGCCGGCAGGTTGCCCACCTGGACCACGGTGCCGCCGCGGCGCACGGCCGCGAGGACACCGCCCAGGTCCTGGACGACGTCGCGAGCATGCGCGCCGCACGGCCGGACCTGTTCTCCGCCCCTGCCGTGCCCGAGCGACGCACGGGGCGTCCGGCCCGGGCCTGACACGCGCGGGAGTAGTGTTGTCTCATCATGACGAGCACGTTCCGCACCCTCACCGTCCCCCTGGATGGCACCGCGTCCGCCGGCGGACTGCCGCAGTTCCTGGTCCGGGACGACGTCCTCTGCTGGACCCGCCGCGAAGCCGGCCTGGTGGGCTTCGGCGAGATCGCCCGCTTCACCGCCACCGGCCCGGAGCGTTTTCTCGAAGCGGATATCTGGTGGCGCCACCTGGTCCTCGAAGCGGACATCACCGACTCGGTGGAGCTGCCCGGCACCGGCCCGGTGGCTTTCGGATCGTTCGCGTTTTCCAAGAAGTCCACCCATGTATCGCGGCTGATTGTGCCGGAGATCGTGGTGGGCGTCCGCGACGGCCGGTACTGGCTCACCCAGTTGACGGTCGACGGCGGCGAACTCACCGAGGCGGGCGCCCTCGCCGCCCTGGCCGGCTGGCTGAGCGATGGCAGCACCGCCGGTGATGTCCCCGCCGGTGGTGAGGCCGGCGCCGTCGTGCGTCCTTTGCCTTCCGCCGACGGGGCCACACTGCACACCGGTTCGCTCAGCGAGGAAGACTGGATGGCCGCCGTCGCCGACGGCGTGGCGGAGATCCGGACCGGTGCGCTGGAGAAACTGGTGCTGGCGCGGGACATTGTGGCCACGGTGCCGTCGGGCGTGAACGCCGCGCAGGTGTTGCGCGAGCTCGCCGTGCGGTACCGCGAATGCTGGACGTATGGCGTGGACGGGCTCGTGGGCGCCACCCCGGAGATGCTGATCCAGGTGGAGGGCCGCACTGCCCAGGCGCGCGTGCTGGCCGGGACGCTGGACCGCCGCGATGCGCACGGCGAGTCCGGGATTCCCATGGATTACGCCGAGCGGGTGCTTGCCGGGTCGGAGAAGCAGCGGCATGAGCACGAGATCGCGATCCAGTCGCTGACGTCGCAGCTGGCACCGTTTTCCGAGGCCATGAACGCGCACGACGAGCCGTTCATACTGGAGCTGCCGAACGTATGGCACCTGGCGTCGGACGTAAAAGCGGAGCTCGCCGAAGTGGAGGGCCACGTGCCCACGTGCCTCGCGCTGATCAATGCGCTGCATCCCACGGCCGCGGTCTGTGGCACGCCCACGCTGGTGGCCGGCGCCCTGATCCGCAAGCTTGAGCACCTGGACCGTGGCCCGTACGCGGGGCCGGTGGGCTGGCTCGACGCTGCCGGCAATGGCGAATGGGGCATCGCCCTGCGGGGCGCCGTGATTGAGGATCCGCATACCGTACGGTTATATGCCGGTTGCGGCATAGTGGATGGCTCCCAACCGGAGGCCGAGCTGGCGGAGACGTGGGCGAAGTTCCGGCCGATGCTGGAGTCACTGGGGATTTCCAACTAGGTAGCGCTAACTGTCGTTTTGAGCGTCCAAAACGACAGTTAGCGCTACTTACATGGGCGGCGTGTCCGGAATTCCAGTCACGGGCGGCCTCCCGGGTCTTGATTTAGGCTGTGATTTAGTTATCCAATAGTAAAACTAAGTTTCATGTGATGCACATCTCTCATTCGGCGCTACACTATGAACCGATTTAGTACCGCCTACCCCTGCAACAAAAGGTAAAGAACATGCAGCTCAAGTCCCTGGCCCAGGCCAAGTTCGCTGCCAAGGCAGCAGCAATCCTGGCCGCCGGCGCACTCACCCTCACTGCCTGCGGCGGCAGCACCACCCCGGCAGCGTCCGAGGGCGGCATCCAGCTCATCAACGCCGGCAAGCTCACGGTCTGCTCAGACGTCCCCTACGAGCCCTTCGAATTCCAGAAGGACGGCAAGATCGTTGGCTTCGACATCGACATCGCCAATGAAGTAGCCAAGGACCTCAACGCGGAACTCAGCATCGTGGACAGCTCCTTCGAGGCCATCGAGACCGGAACAGCCCTCACCGGCTGCGACGTCTCCATCTCCTCGATTTCCATCACGGATGTCCGCAAGTCGGTCATGGACTTCTCCAACCCGTACATGGACGATGACCTCACCCTCGTGGCCACCATGGCGTCCGGGATCACGGACATCAACAGCGCCAAGGGCAAGAAGGTGGGTGTCCAGCAGGCCACCACCGGCGCAAAGTACGCGGCGGAGAACGGCATCGACGCCCAGCAGTTCGAGGACAGCGGCCTCCTGGTCCAGGCTCTCCAGGCCGGCACCATCGACGCGGCCCTGGGCAACCAGTCAATCCTGGCCTACGCCATCAAGGATGACCCCAAGTTCGAACGTGTGGATGACTACGCTACGGGCGAGAAGCTGGGCATCTCCATCAAGAAGGGCAACACCGCCATGGCCGAGAAGGTCACCGGAACCCTTAATCGCCTGACCGACGACGGCAGCCTGAAGAAGTTCGAAACCACCTGGTTCGGCGAGACCGCCAAGTAGCCGGCACCCCGGACTGACCTTCACAGCCCTGAGAACCACGCCGCTGGGGCCCCGCACGGACTGCGCTGCAGCCCGTCCGGGGCCTCAGCCACGCAAATGAATGTGAGCACCCCATGGCAATGACCGCACGTCAACGGGCCAAAGTGAGCCTGTATGTCCAGATCGGCATCTTCGTTGTGGCCGTGGCCGCGCTGGTCCTGGCCACCGACTGGAAGACCGTCGGCACCAGTGTCTTCAACTTCGGCAAGATCGGCCCGATGTTCCCGGACATCATCCTGGTGGGCCTTAAGAACACCCTGGTCTACACGTTCCTCGGCTTCGTCGTGGGCCTCTCCGGCGGCCTGCTGCTGGCCCTGATGAAGCTGTCCAGCTTCCCGCTGTACCGCTGGATCGCCACCGGCTACATCGAGTTCTTCCGCGGCATCCCGGCGCTGCTGGTGTTTATCGCGTTCGGCTACGGTGTCCCTCTCGCGTTTGGCGTCCAGTGGAACGTCACCCTCGTGGTCATGATCTCGCTGGGTATGGTGGCCTCGGCATATATCGCCGAAACCCTCCGCGCCGGCCTGCAGGCTGTGCCCAAGGGCCAGTTGGAAGCAGCCCGCTCGCTGGGCATGCCGCAGTGGCGGGCCATGGTGTCCATCGTGATCCCGCAGGCATTCAAGATCGTCCTGCCGCCGCTGACCAACGAGGTCATCCTGCTGACCAAGGATTCCTCGCTGATCTACGTGCTCGGCCTGACCGCCTCGCAGTACGAGCTCACCAAGTTCGGCCGCGACGGCATCTCCAGCCTGGGCGCAGGCCTGACGCCGCTCCTCGTAGCCGGCGCCTTCTACCTGGTCATCACCATCCCGCTGAGCCTCCTGGCCCGGAAGTTCGAAAGCCGCTCCGCGCGGACCAAGCGATAGGCAGGGAAGCCATGAACGACGTCGTAAATTCCTCCGCCGGCAACACCGGCACCATCAACGCGGCCGGCGTGTCCATCAAGGACCTCCGCAAGTCCTACGGCAGCAACGAGGTCCTCAAGGGCATCAGCCTGGACGTTGCCCCCGGCGAAGTCGTGTGCCTGATCGGCCCGTCCGGCTCCGGCAAATCCACCCTCCTGCGCTGCGTCAACCTCCTGGAGCAGCCCAACGAGGGCGCCATCCACGTGGGCGGCTTCGAAGCTACCGACCCCGACGTGGACATCGATAAGATGCGCCGCAAGGTGGGCATGGTGTTCCAGCAGTTCAACCTGTTCCCGCACCTGGATGCCAAGCGGAACTGCACCATCGCGCAGACGAAGGTCCTGAAGCGGTCCCAGGAAGAGGCCGATCAGGTGGCCCAGCACAACCTGGACCGTGTGGGCCTGGGGCACCTGTCCGACCGTTTCCCGGACCAGCTGTCCGGCGGCCAGCAGCAGCGCGTTGCGATTGCCCGGGCGCTCAGCATGAACCCCGAGCTGATGCTCTTTGACGAGCCCACTTCCGCGCTGGACCCCGAGACCGTGGGCGATGTCCTCTCGGTGATGCGGAACCTCGCCAAGGAGGGCATGACCATGCTGGTGGTGACCCACGAGATGGGCTTCGCCCGCGAAGTTGCCGACCGCGTGGTGTTTATGGATGGCGGCGTGGTGGTGGAGGAAGGCGTGGCCGAGCAGGTCATTTCCGCACCCACCCAGGCCCGCACCAAGGAGTTCCTGCGCCGAGTCCTGGACCCGACGCACATCGAGATCGAAGAGTAGCCGCTTTCGACGCGCTGCCTGCCTGTCGACGCGCATATGCCCTGTCGCCACCGAAGTACCGGTAGCGACAGGGCATATGCGCGTCATAGGGTCTTCCGCGCGTCAGCCAGCCGCGAGCGCGATCCTACGCTCCGACGGCGAACACGGCGGCGGCGACGGCGGCCTTGATGCGGGCGTGGAGGGCGCGAAGGCCAACACGGTCGGTGCGGACTTCGATGATGCTGCGCCCCTTCAGCGGTGCGGCGAGCGCTTCGGCGAGTCCTGCCGTCGTACTTACCGAGCAATGCCCGACGCCGTACGCCGCCGCGAGTGCCGCGATGTCCACGGTGTGGGGGGTGCCGAAGAGTCGCTCGACGGCGTCCGCATAGCGTCCGGATTCACGCACAGCCCCGTGCTCCAGCAGATCAAAGATGGCACCGCCGGCGTCGTTCAGCACCACGATCCGGAGCCCGGGCTCGGGTTCGCTGGCGCCCAGGAGCAGGCCGCCGGCGTCATGCAGGAAGGTGACGTCACCCAGCAGCAGCGTGGTGTCCTGGCGGCCGCCGATGGCAATCCCGGTGGCGGTGGAGATGGTGCCGTCGATCCCGGCGAGGCCGCGGTTGGCGTACACCGTGGCCAAGGGCTCGGCGGCGGGCAGGCCGGCCAGGTCAACGTCGCGGATGCCGTTGGAGGATCCCAGCACCAACTGGCCTCGGGCGTGCTGCCAGACCTGGGCGCCCACGGAGGGTCCGGAAGCGGCGGGCTCGGCGGCCAGGACGCCGTCGAGCGAGTGCTGCGCGGCGGCCCCGGCTAGCAGCCAGGTATCCAGCCAGTCGGACGGGCCGCGGCCGGCGAAATCGGAGAGGTCGGCCAGGTTCTCCAGCGGAAGTTCCGTGCGCCGGCCCGGCTGGTACCAGGCCACGGGAACCGGCTGGTACAGCGCGGATGGCACGTCGGCCCGCTCCAGCAACGCAGCAACCGGGCGGGACAACGTGGGCCGGCCGAACATCACCACCCGTTCGATGGGCAGCGCCGCGGACGGTCCGAAGTGCTCCAGCAGCAGCCGGTACGGGCCCACGGCGTTGGGTCCGAACCTGGCGTTGGAGGAGGGCTCGGCCAGCAGCGGCAGGCCGTGTGCGCGGGCGAACGCTTCGGCGACCGGCCCGGCGTCGTGCCCTGCCAGCACCACGGTGCGCCTTTCCTCCAGGGAGGCAGCGGCGGGCGGCAGATTCATGGTGAGCGGGTCGGTGCCGATCCGGAACCGGGGATGCCCGGCCGCCGTCGGAAGCCCCTCCCCCGGTGCGGGAACCAGCGGGTCGCGGAACGCC
This sequence comes from Pseudarthrobacter sp. MDT3-1, assembly GCF_054510755.1. Taxonomy (NCBI): domain Bacteria; kingdom Bacillati; phylum Actinomycetota; class Actinomycetes; order Micrococcales; family Micrococcaceae; genus Pseudarthrobacter; species Pseudarthrobacter sp. MDT3-1. The sequence goes on from NZ_JBTNDX010000017.1 coordinate 85,237, forward strand.
AGGTTCAGCTGGACGGGCCCGGGTGCGAGGTCGGAAAACGCTCCGGTGGCCGCGGCCAGCGCCGTTTCCACCGCGCGCAGCGGGTTGCTGCCGGCCGGGACGTCGGCGGCGAAGCGCACGTGCTCGCCGAACAGGTCCAGCTGGATGGTGGTCTGGTTGGCACCGGTCCCTTGCAGCTCCTCGGGCCGGTCAGCGGACAGCACCACCAGCGGGACCGCCGCGTGGTTGGCCTCCATCACTGCAGGCATGAGATTCCCGACGGCGGTGCCTGAGGTCGTGAGGACGGCCGCCGGAGAGCCGGTGGACAGAGCCAGGCCAAGCGCCGTGAAGCCTGCGCTGCGTTCGTCGATCCGGACCAGGAGGTCCACGCGGCCGGCCGCTTCGGCCTCGGCCAGGGCGTAGGCCATGGGGGCGGAACGCGATCCCGGCGAGACCACCACGTACTGGACACCACCGTCGATCAGGGCGTCGACGGCGATCCGCGCGGCGGCGAGGGAGTTCAGGGAAGTCACCGAACCAGTTTGCCATCCTGAGGACGCCTGCCTGTCCCGGGACTCCCGCGCGCAGGTACTAAGCGCATAGACTCGGACCAGAAGGAGAATCACATGGCAAAGGGCCCCACTGTTTACCACGTCGCCGAACGCGCGGGCGTCTCCATTGCAACCGTCTCGTTTACCTTCCGGCAGCCGGAGAAGGTCAAGGCGTCTACCCGCGAACTGGTGCTCGCTGCCGCCGACGAACTGGGCTACGTGCCCAGTGCCAGCGCCCGCGGACTCGCACGCGGCAGGACCGGCGCCCTGGGCCTGTTCGCCTACGACTACCTGTTGGATCCGTCGGGAGGCCCCGGCGTGCAGGGTGGGCCCGGTATGCAGGGTGGGCTGCCGGGCGGGCCGGGCGGACTGGCCGGCGCGCAGGGTGGGCTGTCAGGCGGGATCCCGCAGGAGCCGGCCGCGGGCGCGGACCCTGAGGGCGGCGACCCTTTGGACGGAGACAGTGAGGAGGGGAACCTCCGCCTATTCCCCCTATACGTGGATGAGGTGCAGCGCGGTGTCGAACTGGAGTGCTGGCGCCGGGGGCAGGCGCTGCTGGTTGGCGGCGGCAATCCCGCGAACAACGAAGCGGTGCTGTCTGACATCGCCGGCAGGGTTGACGGGCTGGCCGTGTTCCCGCGCTCGGTTCCTGTCGAGGCCCTGGCCCGCATAGCCCGCCGCATCCCCGTGGTGGAGGTCTCGGAGAGCCTGCGTAACCGGGGTATGGACCATGTGACCGTGGACAACGCTTCCGGAGCGCGTGCAATCACCGAGCACTTGATCAATGTGCATGGACTGACCGAGCTGATGTTCATCGGCGCCATGCCGTCCTCCGACAACGACGAACGGCTCGAGGCATTCCGGAGCGCCCTCGCCGATGCGGGCGTGAAGATGCGGCACGAGCCCCGGTATCCCGCCGGCGGCGAGTTCGCCGTCGCGGAAACTGTCCGGACCATCTGCCAGCAGGGCTCCCTGCCGCAGGCCTTTGTCTGCGCCACCGACCAGGATGCGCTGGTTGTTATGGATATGCTGGCCGCGTGCGGCGTTAACGTGCCGAAACACGTGGCCGTGACCGGCTTCGACGGCATCGCCGCAGGGCGGGTCATCCGGCCTTCGCTCACCACAGTGCGGCAGCCCATGGAACGGATGGGCCGGACCATGGTGGAGCTGCTCCTGGACAGGCTGGACCACCCGGAGAAGCCCCCGGCGGATCTGAAACTGCCCGTGCGCGTGGTGCTGCGCGAAAGCTGCGGCTGCCAGCCGGTCTAGGCACACGGGTCAGGCTTACGGCCACCGCACGACGCCGGGCCTCAAGTGTCCCTTCGCGCCGGGTCGTACAAAAAACTTAGCGCCAGCTGTTGCCAACATCACATTCAATGCGCTTAGATTGACCTTACGAATCGAATCAAAGCGCTTAGATAGTTTCTGGCGGGATGGCTCCACCTCTCCTGCTCCCTCCGCGCCGTGCCACCTGCCGGCCCGCGGAACCACGAAAGGAACAATGATGATCCATCCGAATGCTAAGAAGGCAGCAGCCGTCGGCATCGCCGCCGCCCTGCTCCTAACCGCCTGCGGCAGGGACTCTGCCGGCCCCGCCGCATCGTCTCCGGCCGAAGCCATTGCCTCCGGGCCGCCGTCGGGCACCATCACCTTGTGGGCGCAGGGCAGCGAAGGCGAGGCACTGCCCGCCCTGCTGAAGGAATTCGAGGCCGAGAACCCCGGCGTCAAGGTCAACGTCACGGCCATCCCCTGGGACGCCGCCCTCAGCAAGTACCAGACCGCCATCGCAGGCGGCACCACCCCGGACGTCGCCCAGATGGGCACCACCTGGATGGGTGACTTCGCCGACTCCTTCGACGCCACACCCCAGGAGATCGACACCAGCGACTTCTTCCCCGGCTCGGTGAAGTCAACCGAAGTCGAAGGGACCACCTACGGCGTGCCCTGGTACGTTGACACCCGCGTGGTCTACTACCGCAGCGACCTCGCGGAAAAGGCGGGCATCACCAAGGCGCCCGAAACCTGGGATGACTTCAAAACCCTCGCCACGGCACTCAAGGAGAAGTCCGGGGCAAAATACGGAGTCCAGCTGCCCGCCGGCGTCGCCGGCTCCTACCTGGACACCCTCCCTTTCCAGTGGTCCAACGGCGCCAAGCTGATGAACGACGACGGCACCAAGTGGACCCTCGACACCCCGGAAGCGGCTGAGGCGCTGAAGTACTACGCCAGCTTCTTCGCTGACGGGCTCGCATCCAAGGCCGTGTCCACCGGAACCACCGCCGAAGCATCCTTCGTGGACGGTTCCGCCCCCATGATGATGAGCGGCCCATGGCACGTCGGCCTGCTCAACAAGGCCGGCGGCCCAGGCTTTGAGGACAAGTACAAGGTTGCCCCGATGCCCAAGGAGAAGACCTCAACGTCCTTCGTGGGCGGTTCCAACATGGTGGTCTTCAAGAAGTCCGAGAACCGCGATGCGTCCTGGAAGCTCCTCCAGTGGCTGTCCAAGCCCGAGGTTCAGCTCAAGTGGTACAAGGCCACCGGTGACCTGCCCTCGCAGCAGAGCGCCTGGAAGGACCCGTCCCTTGCGTCGGACAGCAAGCTCTCCGTCTTCGGAGACCAGCTCAAGTCCGCCAACAACCCGCCGTCCGTCCCCAACTGGACCCAGGTCGCGGCAGCCGCGGACAGCGAAATCGAACAGATCGTCAAGGCCGGCAAGGACCCCGCCGAAGCCCTGAAGTCGCTGCAGCAGGCCGCAGATTCGATCGGCACCGGGAAGTAACAGTGGCTGCCACCACCAACACGATGCCTGCCGGCACCTCAAGGGGTGCCGGCAGGCCTCCGGCCCGCGCAAAGGCCAGGGCAGGCGGCTCGCGCCGGCGCCGCAACGCCATCACCGCGTGGCTGTTCGCTGCGCCGTTCGTCCTGATCTTCGGCATCTTTATGCTGGGTCCGCTGGTGTCGTCGTTCCTGATGTCCTTCACGGATTTCACCAGCCGCGACATCGACAACCCGCTGGCTGTTGGATTCGTAGGGCTTGACCAGTACGCGGCACTGTTCCGGAATCCACAGTTCCTGCACTCGATCCTGAACACGGCCTACTTCGTGCTGGCCGGTATCCCCCTCACCACCGTCCTGGCCCTGGCCCTCGCGGTCGCCCTGAACAACGGCATCACCCGCTTCCGCACGGCCTTCCGCGTGGGCTTCTACACTCCCGTGGTCACCAGCATTGTGGCCGTAGCCGTGGTGTGGCGCTTCATCCTTCAGCCGGACGGCCTGCTGAACCTCATCCTCAGCTGGGTGGGCATCGCGGGCCCGGACTGGCTCAACAGCACCACCTGGTCCATGCCGGCACTGATCCTGCTCGCCGTCTGGCGCAACCTTGGCACGCTGATGATCATCTTCCTGGCCGGACTCCAAACGGTCCCCGCGGACATCCTGGAGGCCGCCGAAGTGGACGGTGCCAGCGCCTGGCAGCGGTTCATGAAGATCACGCTGCCCATGCTCCGCCCCACCCTGCTCCTGGGCACAGTCCTGCTGTCGGTGGGCTTCCTCCAGTTCTTCGAGGAGCCGTTCGTGATGACCAAGGGCGGCCCGCTGGACTCCACCCTTTCGGTCAGCTACTTCACGTTCAACCAGTTCGGGTTCGGCAAATACGGGCTCGCCTCGGCCGCCAGCTATGTGCTCTTCGTGGCCATCGCGCTGTTGAGCCTCATCCAATTCCGCGCCCTGCGATCCAAGGACTGAGGACATGACCATCCCGGAAACTGCACCAACCATCCCCCGCGCCCAAGCGGAACGGACGACGGCGGGAGGCACCCAGGTGCCGGCGTCGCCGCCCGTCCCGGCCCGCCGCCGTCGTACTGGCCCCCGGCTGTCCGCGCGCCGGGCGCTGATCTACGCGGCCCTCCTGGTCGCTGTCACCGCCACGCTGCTGCCGTTTGCCTGGATGCTGCTCGGCGCGTTCAAAACCCAGGGCGAGCTCCTCCGCCGGCCCATCACGTGGTGGCCGGAGCAGCCCACGCTGGAGAACTTCTTGGTCTGGTTCACCGAGCTGCAGATCGGCACGTTCTTCCTGAACAGCGTTGTGGTGGCCGTGTTCACGGTGCTCGGCAACCTGCTGTTCTGCTCGATGGTGGGCTATGCCCTGGCGAAGATGGACTTCCCCGGCAAGCGTTTCCTGTTCCTGCTGGTGATGGTCATGCTGATGGTCCCGGGCGTGGTGACGTTTGTGCCGCTGTTCGTCCTGGTCAGCAAACTGGGAATGGTCAGCACGTACCCGGCCCTGATCCTGCCGTTCCTCGCCGCGCCCATGGGTGTTTTCCTGATGCGGCAGTTCATCGCCGGGATCCCGGATTCGCTCATCGAGGCCGCCCGGATCGACGGCGCCGGCGAGCTGCGCACGTTCCTGCGGATTGTGATGCCCCTGTGCGGACCGCCGCTGGCCACGCTCGGCATCCTGACCTTCCTTGGTTCCTGGAACAACTTCCTGTGGCCGCTGGTTGTTGCGCAGAGCGAGGAAATGTACACCCTCCCGGTGGCCCTTTCCCTCTACTCCACGGGCCAGAACGCCACGGACTACGGCCTGCTCCTGGCCGGCTCGGTGCTAGTGATCACGCCCATCATCCTGCTCTTCGTTGCCCTCCAGAAGTACTTCATCCAGGGCGTCGCGGCCACCGGCATCAAGTAGCCGCTCCCCCGCCCAACCTCCCCGAGAGAGCCCCATGACTGCACAACCCCAGAATCACGCACGCCCCGGGACGTCCGTCGCCGACGGAAACGCCGACGGAAAAGAGTTCCGGGACCTCAACGGAAACGGGATCATGGATCCCTTCGAAAACCCCGGCCTCAGCCCGCGTGAACGCGCCGCCGATCTGGTGACCCGCCTCAGCCTCGAGGAAAAGGCCGGGCTGATGTTCCACACGGTCATCGAAACCGGCCCGGACGGCACCCTCCTTGAGCAGCCAGGCAACATCAGCAAATCGCCCACCAGCACGGTAATCCTCACCAAGTTCATGAACCACTTCAACGTCCATGCGCTCGGCACCGCCCGGGAAGCCGCCCGCTGGAGCAACGCCCTGCAGGAGCTTGCCGCGCAGACCCCGCACGGGATTCCGGTGACCATCTCCACGGACCCGCGGCATGCGTTCATCGAAAACTCCGGCGTCTCGTTCACGGCCGCCCACTTTTCGCAGTGGCCGGAGCCGATCGGCCTGGCCGCGGTGGGCAGTGCCGAACTGATCCGCCGCTTCGCCGGGATCGCGCGGCAGGAATACACCGCCGTCGGGATCCGCGCGGCGCTGCACCCCACCGTTGACCTGGCCACCGAACCGCGGTGGTGCCGGCAAGCGGGAACCTTCGGGCAGGACTCGGAGCTCAGCTCGAAGTACGTCGTCGAGTACCTCCAGGGGTTCCAGGGCGATGAGCTGGGGTCGGACAGCGTTGCCTGCACCACCAAGCACTTCCCCGGCGGCGGTCCGCAGCGCGACGGCGAGGATGCGCACTTCCCGTACGGCCGCGAACAGGTCTACCCCGGCGGCCGCTTCGCCGAACATCTGGCCCCTTTCCGGGCCGCGATCTCCGAAAAGACCAGCGCCATCATGCCCTATTACGGCATGCCGGTGGGCGTGGAACTCGACGGCGAACCGGTTGAGGAAGTCGGCTTCGGCTACAACCGGCAGATCATCACCAACCTGCTCCGCGACAAGCTCGGCTACGACGGCGTGGTCCTCAGCGACTGGGAACTGGTCAACGACAACATCGTGGGCGACCAAGTCCTGCCGGCCCGGGCCTGGGGCGTTGAACAGCTCACCGCGCCCGAACGCATGCTGAAGATCCTCAACGCCGGCGTGGACCAGTTCGGCGGCGAGGAATGCACCGACCTGCTCATCGGCCTTGTCCGGGACGGGCTGGTCAGCGAGTCGCGTTTGGACGAATCCGCCCGCCGGCTGCTACTGGTGAAGTTCCAGCTGGGCCTGTTCGACAACCCGTTCGTGGACGAGGACGCCGCGGCCACCATCGTGGGGAACGCCGAATTCCGGCGCGAAGGACACCGTGCGCAGTCCCGGTCCGTCACGGTGCTCACCAACGGAACGTCCGACGTCGGGACCTCCCTTCCGCTTTCCGGCTCACCTGCCGTCTATGTGGAGGGCGTGGACCCGCTGAGCCTCGACGGTTTCGGCACTGTGGTGCAGGACCCGGAGCAGGCGGATGTTGCCGTTATCCGGCTTCACTCGCCGTGGGACCACCGCAACGACCTGTTCCTGGAGGAACATTTCCATGCTGGGAGCCTGGATTTCCCTCCTGGGCTGATCTCCCGGCTCCGCACCCTGGCCGAAAAAGTACCTCTGGTCATTGACGTGCGGCTGGACCGCCCGGCGATCCTCACACCCCTAACCGGCTTCACCTCAGCCCTGGTCGGCACGTTCGGCGTGTCGGACACGGCGCTCCTGGACGCCCTGTTCGGACGGACCGGGCCCGAAGGGCGCCTGCCGTTCGAGATCCCGCGGTCGATGGATGCCGTGCGTGCATCCCGATCCGACGTCCCCGGCGATACCGCCGATCCCCTTTTCCCGTTCGGGCACGGCCTGAGCCTGCCAGAGCCGGCAACGGCCACCTCCAATAACCGGCGCCGGCCTGATCGACTAGGACGCTCTCTCACCTTTGGCCTCCAAAAGCCAAACGCTCGAAAATTGTCAAGCTGTGTGGAGTCACTGGGCTAGTTTTTGGGGTGTTTTGGTCTCGGGCAGGTTGATCCCGACGTATTTGGCGGGGGCTGGTGTGG
>NZ_JBTNDX010000018.1:0-85080 GCF_054510755.1 Pseudarthrobacter sp. MDT3-1
ACCCGTCTTCATACCAACACCAACACCCGCCAGACCACGACGGGGTGCACCAGTGCGCACCGACCGCGGTCACGTCCCCTCCATTTTCGGACTAGTGAGCGAGGATCGCCGGCAAAGTCACATTTAGTGAGAGAGCGTCCTAGGGGGTAGGGGGCTACTAAAAAGGTAACGGGGGAGTGGGGGCGTTAGCGGAGCACTACCGTCCTGTTGCCCTGCAGGATGACCCGGCCTTCGCAGTGCCAGCGCACAGCATTAGACAGCGCCTTACACTCGGTATCCCGGCCGGCAGCAACCAGGTCCTCCGGCCCGTACGTGTGGTCCACTTCCACCGTCTGCTGCGAGATGATCGGCCCCTCGTCCAGCTCGGCATTCACGTAATGCGCAGTTGCCCCCACGGTCTTCACGCCGCGCGCGTAGGCCTGGTGGTACGGCTTGGCGCCCTTGAAGCTGGGCAGGAACGAGTGGTGGATGTTGATCGCCCGGCCATCCAACCGCCGGGTGAGGTCGTCGCTGAGCACCTGCATGTAGCGGGCCAGCACCACCAGCTCCACGTCGAACGTGTCCACCAGTTCCAACAGCCGGGCCTCGGCCGCCGGCTTGGTGTCGGCGGTGACCGGCACATGGAAGAACGGGATGCCGTGCCATTCCACCAGCGCCTGGTGGTCCGTGTGGTTGGAGACCACGGCCGCCACGTCCACCGGCAGTTCGCCGCTGCGGGCGCGGAACAGCAGGTCGTTGAGGCAGTGCCCGAACTTGGACACCATAATCAGCACGCGGCGCTTGGCGCCGTGCGGCTCCAGCCGCCAGCGCATCCCGAACCGTTCGGCTACCGGGCCGAAAGCAGCCCGGAGCGTTCCCGCGGTGGAGGCATCGCCGTCGGACGCGAAGTGCACACGCATGAAGAAGTGCGCCCCCGACCGTTCGCCGAACTGCTTGCTGTCTACGATGTCGCAGCCGTGCTCCAGCAGGAAGCCGGAGACGGCGTGGACAATCCCGGGCTGCTCCGCGCAATCCAAAGTCAGGACGTGCTCCACGGTGGTGACGGGCTGGGGGAGGGACGTTTCAGTCTGGATGGCAGTCATGGCTAGCACTCGATCACGTTGACGGCGAGGCCTCCGCGGGAGGTCTCCTTGTATTTGGTTTTCATGTCCGCTCCTGTCTCACGCATGGTTTTGATGGCCTTGTCCAGCGACACCTTGTGGCTGCCGTCCCCGTGGAGGGACAGTCGCGCGGCGTTGATGGCTTTCACGCTGGCGATGGCGTTCCGTTCGATGCAGGGGATCTGCACCAGGCCGCCCACCGGGTCGCACGTCAGACCGAGGTTGTGTTCAATGCCCACTTCGGCGGCGTTTTCCACCTGCTCCGGCGTGCCGCCCAGCACCTCGCACAGGCCCGCGGCCGCCATGGAACAGGCAGAGCCCACCTCGCCCTGGCAGCCCACTTCCGCACCCGAGATGGAGGCGTTGATCTTGAAAAGAATCCCGACGGCGGCTGCCGCCAGCAGGAAGCGGACCACACCGTCGTCGTCGGCTCCGGGAACAAACTTGACGTAGTAGTGCAGGACGGCAGGCACGATGCCCGCCGCGCCGTTGGTAGGGGCGGTGACGATGCGCCCGCCGGCGGCGTTTTCCTCGTTGACGGCGAGGGCGAACAGGTTCACCCATTCCATGGCGCGGAAGGGGTCGGTGACGCCGGTGTCAGCGGTCAGTGTGCGGAATAACGACGGCGCCCGGCGCCTGACGTTCAGCCCGCCGGGAAGGATCCCTTCCGCGGCGCAGCCGTTGTCCACGCATTCGCGCATGACCGCCCAGAGTCCCAGCAGCTTTTCGCGGAGTTCCGCTTCGCTGCGCCAGACGAGTTCGTTGGCGAGCATGACGTCGGAAATGGACATGCCTTCGCGGCTGCAGATCGCCAGGAGTTCGTCGGCGGTGGTGAAGGGGTAGGGGAGGACGGTGGCATCGGCCACCACGCGGTCGCCGGCATCGGCGTCACCGTCCACCACGAAGCCGCCGCCGATGGAGTAGAAGCTCCGTTCGCTGAGGACTTTGCCGGCGTGGTCCATGGCGCGGAACGTCATGCCGTTGGGGTGGGCGGGCAGGGACTTGCGGCGGTGCAGCACCACGTCCTCGTCCCAGTTGAAGTCCACGCGGTGGTCCCCGCAGATCCTGAGTTCGGCGTCGAGCGCCGCGGCGGCCACCTGGTCGTCGGCGGTGGAGGTGTCCACCGTTTCCGGATCCAGGCCCTGCAAGCCCAGGACCACCGCCTTGTCGGAGCCGTGGCCCAGGCCGGTGGCACCCAGCGAGCCGAACAGCTCGGCCTGGACCCGGGTAGTGGAGCTCAGGAGCCCGCCGCCCTTAAGTCCGTCGGCGAACAGCTTCGCTGCCCGCATCGGGCCGACCGTGTGTGACGACGACGGCCCGATGCCAACGGAGAACAGGTCCAGGGCGCTCAGCGCCATCAGGGCACCTCGGGGGAAGCGAACTCCCTCATGGCGTCCAGGAGCCACCGGCCCAGGAAGTCCGCGAACGAAGCCCGGGGGAAGAGCCGGAAGCTCTCCTCGCCGGTCTTCTGCAGGACCACGGGGATGTTGCCGATTTCCGTGGACAGGGCGGTTCCCACGGTGAAGCTGCGCGGGTGCAGGTCCAGGGCACAGCCCTTTTCGAGGGTCGCACGGGCCCGCGGGCCCGACAGCTCGAACGTTGTGCGGTTCGCGGAGAGGTCCACCACCTGGCCCGGAGCATCGCCCAGCGCGGCCACGAGCGAGCCGATGAGGTCTCCGCCCAGGGAATCGTGGGCTTCTTCCGGTGCCACCACCAGGAACTCGGACGGTCCCAGCCAGAGGATGATAACGCGGTCCGTGCCGCCCACGTCGCCGTAGCGTGCCGGCAGGCTGCCGGCAACGGCGGCGATCCGTGCGCCTTCCTCGGAGCGGGGGTCCACGCGGACGCCCGCCATCGTCTGGAACGGGCCCTCTTTCAGGACCACAGTCCCTTGGATGGAGCCGGCCGCCAGGGCAGCGGCCAGGTGGGAGGCTGGGCTGCGGCGGATGTCCCGGAGTACATTGATGCGGTTGATTGCTGCTGTGTTAGCCATCTTTGCGGGTCCCTTCGGGGTCAAAAAGTACGGTTTCTGCGATAACAACGTCAACCAGCTGGTCGCCGGCGGCGGCCACCAGGGTCTCGCCGATGCGGTTGCGGCCATTCTTGATCAGTGCCAGCGCGAAGGACCTGCCCAGCGCGGCGCTGTGGTAGCTCGAGGTCACGAAGCCCTGCATGGGCACCGGGCCGTAGGCGGGGTTCGTGGTGATCCCCTTTTCCACGAGCTGGGTGCCTTCGGGCAGCCGCAGCGTCCCGTCCACAGGCAGGACGCTGACCAGGTGCTTGCGGTCCCCGCGCTGGGCATCGGCCCGGGCGTAGGAGCGCTTGCCGATGAAGTCCTTGGCCTTGGACACCACCCATTCCATCCCCGCGTCCTGCGGGGTGACTGTGCCGTCCGTGTCCTGCCCGACGATCGGGTAGCCCTTCTCGGCGCGGAGGACGTGCATGGTTTCGGTGCCGTAGGGGGTGATGTTGAATTCGGCCCCTGCCGCGGCCACGGCTTCCCAAGTGTTCAGCCCGTACCAGGACGGCACGTTGATCTCGTAGGCCAGCTCGCCGGAGAAGGAAATCCGGCAGACCCGCGCCTGCACGCCGGAGGCGAGGTTGGTTTCGCGGAACGTCATGAACGGGAAGGCTTCCGCCTCCAGCCCGCCGCCCGCCGCCAGGTCCGGCGCCAGTTTGGCGAGCACCGCCCGGGATTTAGGCCCGACGACGGCAATGGTGGTCCACTGTTCGGTCACCGAGGTGCAGTGCACGTCCAGCTCAGGCCATTCGGTCTGCAGCCACTCCTCCAGCCAGTCCAGCACCTTCGCGGCACCGCCGGTGGTGGTGGTCATGAAGTACCGGTCATCGTCAAGGCGCAGGGTCACGCCGTCGTCGAAAATCATGCCGTCCGCCATGCACATCACGCCGTAGCGGGCGGAACCCGGGGCGAGCTTCTTGAAGGCGTTGGTGTAGATCCGGTTGAGGAACTCGCCGGCGTCCTTGCCACGGATTTCGATCTTGCCCAGCGTGGTGGCGTCCATAAAGCCCACAGATTCGCGGACAGCCGCGCACTCGCGGAGCACGGCAGCATCCATGTCCTCCCCGGCCTGCGGGTAGTACCAGGGCCGCTTCCACTGCCCCACATCCTCGAACAGGGCACCTTGCGCGACGTGCCACGGGTTGATGGACGTGACGCGGGCGGGGTCGAACAGCTCGCCGCGCTGGCGTCCGGCCAGTGCTGCGAACGCCACCGGAGTGAACGGTGCCCGGTAGGTGGTGGTGCCGATGTCGCCGATGCCGCGGGACGCTTCGCCGGCGGTCCGGAGAGCGGCGGCGATGACGCCGATCGCGTTGACCCCGGAGGTCTTGCCCTGGTCGTTGGCGGTGCTGATAGAGGTGTAGCGCTTGATGTGCTCCACGGACCGCATTCCGGCGCCGGTGGAACGCAGGACGTCGGCCACGGACTGGTCGCGCTGGAAGTCCACAAAGTGGTGGTGCCAGTCGTCCGGCGTACCTGCCTGGCCGGGGACCAGCCAGAGCTGGCGGGTCGGGCCGGAGGCCTTCGGCCCGCCGAGGACGGCCGGTTTTGTGTCGGACTGGAAGCCCGCAGCAATGGCAGCTGCGGCGCCGGCGGAGATGCCCTCGGCCACGCAGTCCTCGAGTTCAAAGCTGCCGCGGCCGGAGCCAACGGACTGCTGGTTCGGCACCACGGTGCTCGGCACGAACGCCGCCAGGTCCTCGTCCCAGCGCAGCTTGCCCTGCCGCTGCGAGTGGAGGTGGACCAGCGGGCTCCAGCCGCCGGAGACTGCCAGCAGGTCGCAGGCGATCTCTTCGACGCCCGAGGTGAGCTCGCCGTCGTCGTTAATGCTGCGGACGGTGACGGCGTTTAGCCGGCCGGTGCCGTTCGCGGCGGTGTTGGCCACCGCGCTGCCGATCAGCACTCGGGTGCCGGCTTCGACGGCGGCAGCTGCCACTTCAGTGAGGGCGGGACGGGCGTCGACGACGGCCGCCACCTTGACGCCGGCGGCGCGCAGGTCCGCGGCGAGGGCGTAGGCGCTGTCGTTGGTGGTGCTGATGACCACGCGCTGCCCGGCGGCCACGGCGTAGCGGTTGAGGTAGCTGCGGACAGCCGAGGCGAGCATGATGCCGGGGCGGTCGTTGTTCTCGAAGACCAGGGGCCGTTCGTGGGCGCCGGGAGCCAACACCACCTGATTAGCACGCACGTGCCAAATCCGCTGCCGGGAGACGCCGGGGGCGGCCGGGCTGGACAGGTGGTCGGTGCGGTTCTGGACCGCGATGACGTAGTTGGCATCGTAGGCGCCGAAGGCCGTGGTGCGGTTCAGGACTGTGCTTTCGGCTCCGGAAATGAGTTCGGCTTCCACATCAGCCACCCATTCCAGGGCGGGCTTGCCTTCGATGGTCTCGGCCCGTCCGGGCGCAGTGGATCCGGACAGGAGCGATCCGCCCAGTTCGGGCTGGTCGTCCATAAGCATCACGCGGGCACCGGTGCGGACCGCTTCACGGGCCGCGGCGAGGCCGGCGGGGCCGCCGCCGATCACCAGGACGTCGGTGTGCACGTACTTCTTGTCGTATTCGGCGCGGTCTTCCTCAGGGTCCAGACGGCCCAGGCCGTTGAGCATGCCTGCTGTGAGGCCGTCCACCAGCGTGACGGTGGTGGCGGGGAGCATGGACTCTGCCACGTGGCCGGGGAAGCGGGGTTCGATCCTGACCAGCGCGTTGGCTTCCTCCACCCCGGCGGACATGATGCCGCGGGGCCGGTCCTCGTAGAGCGAGTTTCCGGCGGCGATCCGGCCGTTGGCGAGCAGCGCGGAGGCGAGTGTGTCACCGGGGTGTCCGGTGAATTCCTCGCCGTCCACGGTGAAGCGCCAGGAGATGGTGCGGTCGATGCGTCCGCCGGCGGCGAGGCGGGCGTTCTGGGAAGTCACTTGGATGCTCCTTCCGGGGCGGTGGTGCTGGAGGCGGTGATGCTGGTTGAAGAGGTGCTGGGCGCGGCGTTTCCGGTGGTGGTGCTGTCAGCGGCGGTGCTGGCAGTGCCGGCGTCGGTGGCGTTCGTTTTGGCGGTTGCGGGCCGGGGAGTGCCCATCGGGTAGACGGCCTGGATGTCGTAGGTGACGGTGTCGCGGAGCATGTTGAACCACTGGCGGCAGCCGGTGCTGTGCAGCCAGCGCTCGGCGAAGGCGCCCTTGGTGTTGTCCCGGTAGAACAGGTACTCGGCCCATTCGCGGTCGTTCAGCCCGGCGGGGTTTTCCGGGTAGGCCACGTGGGCCTGGCCGCCGTAGTGGAACTCGGTCTCGTCGCGGGAGCCGCAGTTGGGGCATGGGATAAGCAGCATGTGCGTCTTCTTTCTAGGGGACGGCGGCTAGTGGGCGACGGCGGCTGCGCCGTGTTCGTCGATCAGGGCGCCGGTTTCGAAGCGTTCCAGCGCAAACGGCTTGTTCAGCTTGTGCGGGGTTCCGGTGGCGATGGTGTGCGCGAAGGTGAGCCCGGCGGCCGGGGTGCCCTTGAAGCCGCCGGTGCCCCAGCCGCAGTTCACGAACATGTTCTCCACCGGGGTGGTGCCAACGATGGGGGAGGCGTCCAGGGTGGTGTCCACGATGCCGCCCCAGGTCCGGAGCACGTGCGCCCGGGCAAAGATGGGGAAGAGTTCGACGGCGGCAGCCATCTGGTGCTCGATCACATGGAAGGAGCCGCGCTGGCCGTAGCCGTTGTAGGAGTCCACGCCGGCTCCCATGACGAGTTCGCCCTTGTGGGCCTGGGAGACGTAGACGTGCACGTGGTTGGACATGACCACGGTGGGGTGGACGGGTTCGTGCAGTTCGGAGACGAGTGCCTGGAGCGGGTGGGACTGGATGGGAAGCCGGAAGCCGGCCATTTCCGCCAGGACCGAGCTGTGCCCGGCGGCGCAGAGGCCCACCTTTTCGGTGTTGATGGTGCCCTGGTTGGTTTTTACGCCCACCACGCGGTTGCCGTCCTTGACGAAGCCGGTGACTTCGCAGTTCTGGATGATGTCCACGCCGAGCTCGTCGCACTTGCGGGCGAAGGCCCAGGCCACGTGGTCGTGCTTGGCGATGCCCGCACGCGGCTGGTACGTGGCTCCCATGACGGGGTAGCGGATGTTGTCGTTGATGTTCAGGATGGGGCAGAGTTCCTTGACCTGCTTCGGATCCAGCCATTCAGCGTCCACGCCGTTGAGCTTGTTCGCACCGACACGTCGGATGCTTTCGCGGACGTCACCCAGGGTGTGGGCGAGGTTCATCACGCCGCGCTGGCTGAACAGGAAGTCGTATTCGAGCTCCTCCGGCAGGATTTCCCAGAGCTTGAGGGCGTGCTCGTAGATGGCCGCGCTCTCGTCCCAGAGGTAGTTGGAACGGATGATGGTGGTGTTCCGGGCCATGTTGCCGCCGGCCAGCCAGCCCTTTTCCAGGACGGCGATGTTGGTCATCCCGTGGTTCTTGGCCAGGAAGTAGGCGGTAGCCAGGCCGTGCCCGCCGCCGCCCACAATCACGGCGTCGTAGGAGGACTTGGGCTCCGGGTTCCGCCAGAGGAAATCCGGGTGTTCCGGGAGCTGTTGGTTGCTCACTGGGCTGCTCCAATCAGGTCTGTATCGAGTTCGGTGAAGGCGGCGATCTCGGCGCCGCTGCCGTCCTGGGAAAGATGCTCGTAAAGCGGGAACTGGCCGGCCAGGGCGGTGACCCGGGCTCGGAGTACGACGGCGGCGTCGTCGCTGAGGCGCGCACCGCCGGAGGTGCCGTCCCCGGCGTCGTTGTTGGCAGTGCCAGTGACGGCGGCGATGAGCGCCGTCGCGATGATGTCCGCAACTTCGGCGAACTCCACGGCGCCGAAGCCCCGGGTGGCGAGGGCCGGCGTGCCGATGCGGAGTCCCGAGGACACCATCGGCGGGCGGGGATCGAACGGTACAGCGTTGCGGTTCACCGTAATGCCGATCCGGTGCAGCGCGTCTTCGGCCTGCTGGCCGTCCAGTTCCGAGTGGCGGAGGTCCACCAGGACCAGGTGCACGTCGGTGCCGCCGTTGACCACCGAGATGCCGGCCGCGGCGACGTCGTCGCGGAGGAGCCGTTCGGCCAGCAGCTTGGATCCTTGCAGGACGCGTTCCTGGCGTTCCTTGAATTCAGGGGTGCCGGCGAGCTTGAAAGCCACGGCCTTGGCGGCGATGACGTGCTCCAGCGGGCCGCCCTGTTGGCCGGGGAACACGGCGCTGTTGATCTTGCGGGCGTACTTTTCCTTGGCGAGGATGACTCCGCCGCGCGGGCCGCCGAGGGTCTTGTGTGTGGTGGTGGTGACCACGTCGGCGTAGGGGACAGGGTTGGGATGCAGCCCTGCGGCGACGAGGCCGGCGAAGTGCGCCATGTCCACCATGAGGTAGGCGTCCACGAGGTCGGCGATCCGGCGGAACTCGGCGAAGTCGAGCTGGCGGGAGTAGGCGGACCAGCCGGCGACGATCAGCTTCGGGCGGTGTTCCAGGGCCAGCGCCTCGACCTCGGCCATATCGATCCGGAGGTCCGATTCACGCACGTGGTAGGGGACCACGTTGTAGAGCAAGCCGGAGAAATTGATCTTCATGCCGTGGGTGAGGTGGCCGCCGTGGGCCAGGCTCAGGCCCATGATGGTGTCGCCCGGGTTCAGCAGGGCGAACATGGCGGCGGCATTGGCCTGGGCGCCGGAGTGCGGCTGGACGTTGGCGAATTCGGCGCCGAACAGGGCCTTGACGCGGTCGATGGCGAGCTGCTCGATGACGTCCACGTGCTCGCAGCCCCCGTAGTAGCGCTTGCCCGGGTAGCCCTCGGCGTACTTGTTCGTCAGGACGGAGCCCTGCGCCTCCATAACGGCGGACGGGGCGAAATTCTCCGAGGCGATCATTTCCAGTGTTGACTGCTGGCGGACCAGCTCATTGTTAATGGCCTGCTGGACCTCGGGATCGACTGCGGAAAGTCGCTCGTTCAACTGCTCAACCACGGATGCTCCTTTGAAATACCACTGTTGTTATGACTGATATATCAGCGTGAGGTCAATGGTATGATTGGGATCACAGCAGAGTCAATAGCTGGAACCAAAGTGGCATGGAGCTTCCGCTTGTAAGTCGGAGCCTGAAAAGTGAAGAACGGAGTGGCGCCTTGAATGCACTTCTTGCCTTGCCCCCCGCGGAGGGCGAAGCGCCATCGCAGGCAGAGGCCGCCTACCGGCAGCTGCGCGACAAGCTGATCATGCTGGAGATCCGGCCGGGTGAGCCCATCAACGACGGGCAGCTGGCGGCCGAGCTCGGTTTCGGCCGCACTCCCGTGCGCGAGGCGATCAAGCGGCTTGAGGTTGACCATCTGGTGGTTTCCTATCCGCGCCGCGGGACCTTTGCCACCAATGTGGACTTCACGGAGCTCGCCGACGTCTCGGAGATCCGGGAGCTGCTGGAGCCGCTGGCCGCGCGGCGGGCGGCCAAAAGGGCAAGCGAGTCCATGCGCCGTGAACTGCTGCAGGTGGCCGATGCCATCGCGGAGCTGGATCCCAGCCCGGGGGAGTCCCGGGACCTGATGCGCTACGACCTGACCGTGCACCGGCTGATCTATAAGGCGGCCGCCAACCCGCACCTGGAAGACACGCTGATCCGCTACGACAACCTGGCCACGCGCATCTGGTGCCTGGTCCTGGACAAGGTTCCCTCGGTGAGTGGCCACATCACCGAGCACGTGGAGCTGCTCAAGGCGGTGGCTGCGGGGGACGCCGACAAGGCCGGCGAACTGGCCCTGCACCACGTCACCAGCTTTGAGGAAACCATCCGCAAGGTGCTCTAAGCCGAACCGGAACGCTCTCTCACTTTCTGCAAACAAGACCGAATCCCTCTCTCACCGGTTGAGAGAGCGTTCCCTAAATTCCTGCGTTAAGTGAGAGAGCGTTCTGGAGGGCTAGATGATGGCGGCGCGCAGCTCCTTCGCTGCCAGGGCGGGGTCGTCGGCGCTGTAGATGGACCCGCCGACGACGGCTACATCCGCCCCGGCGCGCTGCACGGCTTCGATAGTGGAGATGTTCACTCCGCCGGCCACGGAGAACGGCACGCGCGCTTCCTCCCCGGCGCGGAGGAGCACGTCCAGGTTGTAGCCCGGCTTGGCCTGCTCGTCCAGTCCGGCGTGGAACTCGATGAACTTGGCTCCGAGGGCGCGGGCTTCCCTGGCGCGGGTCACCTTGTCCGCCACGCCGATCAGGTCCACAACGATGCCCTTGTTGTGGACCTTCGCTGCCTTGACCGCGCCGGCGATGGTGGAATCGTCGGCGCCGCCGAGGACTGACACCAGGTCTGCACCCGCGCTGAACGCGATGTCAGCCTCGAGTTCGCCGGCGTCCATGGTCTTAAGGTCGGCGAACACGATCTTGTCCGGGTGGGCGGTCTTGACGGCGGTCACGGCGGACAGTCCGGCGTTCTTCACCAGCGGCGTTCCGAGCTCAATGATGTCAACGTACTCGGCAACCTTGGCGGCGAGGTCGAGGGCGGCTTCGACGGTCAGGACGTCCATGGCTACTTGCAGTTTCATGTGGGTTCTTCTTTCGGGTGGGGACGGATTTCGGTGGAGAAAGGTGGGCCGGTGCGGGCTATTCGAGGTTCGCGTGGCGCTGCCAGAGGTCTTCCGGTGACGCAGCATCCTCGTCCCAGAGGCTTTGGAACACCGCCTCGGTGGTGGTGAACAGCACCTGCTCAAAGAGGCTGCCCGAATATTGCCGGGACACCGCCGAGCCGTGGTCAGTCTTTTGGGCGGCGGGGATAAGTACGACGGCGATAGCAACGGCCGCGAGCGGGGAACCGGAGCTTGTGGTGTAGGCAGCCACCCGGGCACCTCGCGCGGCCGCGGTTTCCGCCGCCGTGACAACGCTTGCGGTGCTTCCGGAGCCGGAAGCTGCCAGCAGCAGGTCGCCGGTGCGGATGGCGGGCGCCGTGGTCTCACCGACGACGTGCACCGTCAGGCCGAGATGCATGAGCCGCATGGCCGCCATCTTCAGGACAAGGCCGCTGCGTCCGGCGCCGGTCACGAAGATCCTGTCGGCCAGCCTCAGCTCGGTGACGAGGGCTGCGACCTGCGCCGGGTCAACGCGCCCTGACACTGCACTGATCTCGCCCAGGACCAGAGCCCGGTTCCGGTCAAAAGCCTTGGACGTTCCGGTCAGGCCGGCTGGACTGGTTTCTGCGGTGACACTCATTGGCGGCAGCCTCCTTCGTTTGCGACTCCTCCATCCTGTCCCGTCCGTTGAGTTGGGCCAACGCCATCATCGGATAGTCCTGCCCACCCAAACGGGTAGGCGGCGTCCAGTGCACCCGTAAACTGGGCAGGTGGATACGTCTTATGGAGTCCTGCTCGAAGCCATCACCGCGCTGTCCGCCGCCCCGCTGGCCACCATCGCGCAGCGGCTGCGGGAGGCCACCCTTCCCTATCTCGGTAGCAGCGCCCTAGTCATCTTCACCGAGGACTGCACTGGACGGCCCCAGAAGAAGGCCGGCGACGAAGCCATCATCAGCAGGGTTTCCATCGCCGAACTGGACCACATCCGGGCGCTACTGGTCCGAGAATGCCCGAACGGCGAGTCCTGGAGCGGAGAGGCGCTGATCGGCGGGGAGGTGCGTCCTGTCCTTGCCCTGTCCTCACCCAGCAACGCGCTGCTCGTCCTCGCCGATCCGCAGCCCGTACCGGACCCCGCCGGCCAGGAGGCAGAGCGGCTCGTCCGCTATCTCTGGACCCTGGCCGCCGAGCGGATCCGTGAAAAGGTGGCCGATGCGCCGCCGTCGTACCTGATTGAATCCCGCGCGGCGTCGGCCGAACGCTTAAGGGTGACCGCCGAACTGGTGGACCGCCACTCCACCACCTTGGAAACCGTGCTTGCCGCGCTGAGATCGCCTGCGCTGAGTGACGACTTGGCGCGGAAGTCCGCCACCGACGTCGCCGCGCGGGCACTCGTAGCGCTACGCACGCTCAGCGACCGCACCACGGAACTCGTGGAGGAACCCGTCGCCACCGCGTTCCAGCGTCTCCGCGAGGACCTCAAGCCACTGGTGAACTTCAGCGGCATCGACGTCCAGTTCATCGAGCCTCCCGTCAACGGCCGCGCCCTGCCCGGCGAAGTGGCCCATGCTGCCAGGGCGATCGTCCGCGGGCTGGTCCTGGCCATGATGGACCAGGCCGGAGTCCGCCGGATCCGCACGCAGTGGGATTGCGACGGCGAGAACCTCCTGGTCAACGTCCGCGACGACGGTCCCGGCGAACTGTCCGCGGCGACGCCTTCCATGGCCCGCCTAACCCGGCGCGTCGAAGCCCTGGACGGCACCATGTCGGTGGACGTGATGCCCGGCTGGGGCGCCGACGTCGCCGTGTCCATCCCGCTCGACCCGCCGGCGAGGCAGCTGGCCGACGTCTCCGACTGGAAGCTCGGGAACCGCGAACTGGAGGTCCTTCAGCTGCTGGCATCAGGCCAGCGGAACCGTGCCATCGCCGCGAAACTGCACATCAGCGAAAACACGGTGAAGTTCCACCTCCGCAACATATACCGGAAGGTGGGCGCCTCGTCCCGCACCGAAGCCATCGCGATGGCCCACAGCAACGGCCTGCGCTGATTTCGCCAAGCCGCAAACTACTTGAGAGTATGGACCATGGCATCCAACAATGACCGAGATCCCGACGCCGATGCGGACTCAGGCCAGCACGGCGGCGTCCAGTCCGTGGACCGGGCCCTAGCGGTCCTGGAGATCCTGGCCCGCGACGGCCACGCCGGCGTGAGCGACATCGCCGAAGAGATGGGCATCCACAAATCCACTGTCTCCCGGCTGCTGGGTTCGTTGGTAAGCCGGGAAATGGTCCACCAGAACAGCGAGCGGGGAAAGTACCAGCTGGGCTTCGGCATACTCCGGCTGGCAAGCTCCATCCCCGGCCGGCTCAGCCTGGTCCGCGAAGCCCGGCCAGTGCTGGAAGGCCTGGCGGACGAATTCAAGGAGACGGTGAACCTCGCGGTCCTGCGCTCCAACTACGCCGTCAACGTGGACCAGGCCATGGGGCCGTCAACGCTGGCAACGTATGACTGGGTGGGCAGCCTGACACCGCTGCACGCGACGTCGAGCGGCAAAGTCCTGCTGGCGGCGCTGCCCGCGGACGAGCGGGACCGCGTCCTGAAGGAGACCGGGCTGCCGGCCCGGACTCCGCGGACCATCACCAACCGGAAAGAGCTCGAAACCCAGCTGCTCGACGTCGCCCGTGACGGCTATGGCGTGGTGCGGGAGGAATTCGAAATCGGGCTCAACTCGATGTCAGTGCCCGTGTTGAACCATATGGGGGCGGTCATCGGTGCAGTCAGCATCTCCGGGCCGGCCTTCCGCTTTGATCCGGAAACGGCGCCCGGACTCATCGAGGCACTGAAGCAGGCGGGGCTACAGATCAGCGCCAAGATGGGCTACACCGGGACCCGGTGATCTAGCCTCTAGCCGGGCTGCGGTACTCCGCGCTAAGCGACGGCGAAGGGCCGCAACCCGGCGCTTCGCTTAGGCGCGCGGGACGACGTCCCCAACCTTCCCCTGTACCCAGTCGTGGAACGCTCCGATGTGGTGCTCGCTCGGCACCAGGACGCCGCCCTTGGCGTAGACCTTCGAGCCCATGGCCGGCTGGCAGCGCTCGCAGGCGTCGAAGTCCTGCTGGTTGACACGGTGGAACAGTTCCACCGAGGCGCTGACGTCCTTGCCGCTCTCCACGACACTGGGCAGGTACAGCCAGTCGCATTCCACGATGGTGTGGTCCGCGGCCATGGGGAACATGCGGTGGATGATCACGTGGTCCGGGACCAGGTTCACAAACACCGTGGGCTTGATGGTGATGGCGTAGTAGCGGCGGTCCTGGCCCTCCTCGATTCCCGGAATCAGGTCGAGCCCCTCGGAGCCATCGATGGTGAAGCCCTTGACGTCCTCACCGAACTCCGCGCCGTGCCCCACGAAGTACTGCGCAGCCAGGCCGTCCGCGAACTCCGGCAGGACCTCCGTCAGTTCCGGGTGGATGGTGGCGCAGTGGTAGCACTCCATGAAGTTCTCAATGATGAGCTTCCAGTTCGCCTTCACGTCGTAGCGGATGCGGCGGCCCAGGCTGAGGTTGGCCACATCATAGCCCTCGATCGCCTTCAGGTCGCCGAGCCGCTCCTCGATGGCGCCCATTACGTCCACTTCGAAAGACGGCGGCTCGTCCGCCAGGCACACCCAGACGTAGCCCAGGTATTCGCGGATGTGGACCTTCACCAGGCCGTACTCGTCGCGGTCGATATCCGGCATCTTGGTCAGGTTGGGCGCCGCGATGAGCTTGCCCTCGAAATCGTAGGTCCAGGCGTGGTACGGGCACTGGAATGAGCGCGCCGCTTCACCCTGCTCCTCCATGCACAGCTTGACGCCGCGGTGCCGGCAGATGTTGTAGAAGGCGCGGATCCCGCCCTTGCGGGTGCGGCTGATCAGCACGCTTTCCCGCCCGATCTGGACGGTCCGCCAGGCGCCCGGCTTGTCCAGGTCGGCCGAGCGGATGGCACAGAACCACATCTGCTCGAAGATCCGCTCCTGCTCTGCGCGGAACACGCCCTCATCCACATACGTGTGGCCGGGAAGGGTGGGGATCAGACTCGGGGCACTTACCTCAACAGACAATTTGTCCTCCTAACGAACAAAGATCAACTAACAACACAGGCCATAACGCGGGGTTTCAGGTTTGTAGCGGCGGAGCAGGGTTTTCAGGACACGACGGCGGCCCCCACGAGTCCGGGAACGTCCAGCCGGACGGGTGCTGCCACGCCGGGTGCCGCGGCAGGTGCCGCGAGGCTGCGCCGCCACTTGGTAAACAGCCGCGGCTGGTTCATGCCGAGGACCGCCACAGCGACATCATCGCGGTAGTAGACGGCGAGGCAGCAGTGCGCGTTGACGTCGCCCACTTCGATCTCCACCCGGTCGTAGCCGGCGGAACGGCCGGCGAACTGCAGCTTCACGCCGTACTGGTCGGACCAGAAATAGTGCGGCTTGGCCGGGCGGGGCGCGGCGTCGGCATCCAGGAGTGCTTCGACGGCGATGGCGGCACGCTCCAGGGCGCCGGTCCAGTGTTCAATCCGGCGGTGCGTGCCCGTTGCCTGGTCGAACCAGGCGGCGCAGTCGCCCACGGCCACGATTCCCGGCATGCCGGTCCGTCCCATGGCGTCGCACAGCACGCCGCCGCGCAGCTCCAGGCCGGAGCCCTCCAGCCAGCCGGTGTTGGGCTCGGCTCCAATGCCAACCACGACGACGTCGGCGGCCACGTAGCGTCCTCCGGCCAGTCGGATTCCGGTGACGTTGCCTTCGCCGCTGTAGAAGTCCTCGATCACGGCAGAGGAAATGAGCTCCACTCCGTTGACGGCGTGCAGGCCGGCAACCACGCCGCCCATCTCGGTTCCGAGCTGCGCGGCGAACGGCACGGGCTTGGTGTCGATCATGGTCACTTCCATGCCCCGCGACGCGGCGGCTGCGGCAACTTCGGCGCCGATGAAGCCGGCACCGATCACGGCCATCCTGCTTCCGGGCACCAGCTCGGGGGCAAGGCTCTGTGCGTCCGCGAGCGTGCGGAGCGTAAAGACATTGCTGAGACCGGCCAGCGTGGGCAGTCGCCGCGCCCTGGCGCCCGTCGCGATCACGATGCCGTCCGACTGTATGGTGCGGCCGTCCTTAAGGTGGATGGTCCGGGACGACGCATCCAGGGAAACGGCCTCGGCACCCAGCACCCACTCGGCCGCCAGCTCGTCGGCGTCGGTCTCCAGGAAGAGGTCCTCTGCCGAGATCGCGCCGAGCAGGAAGTCCTTGGACAGCGGCGGGCGGTCGTACGGCCGGTGGGGTTCATCGCCGATGATGACCAGCCGTCCGGTAAAGCCTTGGGCGCGGGCCGCCCGGGCGGCGGAAAGACCCGCCAGGGAGGCTCCGATAATCGCAAGCGTCTGCATCAATACGGCCTCTTTCAATTGCTTCTTACGCAACAACAATCGCTATATGCAACAGCGTGATCTATGCCACGGTCACTGTCAAGGGTGGAAAGCCAGGAAGTCGGGAGGCCGCAACAGAAGGAAAAACCCTTGACAAGTGCTGTGAGCTACCCCACTCTGTTGCTTATGGCGATTGCTGTTGTTCACTACGGAACTTAGCGGCCATCGCGGCAGACACAAGGGTCCCCGAAGAAACAAGAGGTCCACCCATGCACAAGGCATGCCCGCTCAGTGAACTGGCTCCCGGGGAAGCGCTGCGGCTCAATACGTCGCCGCCCATCGCCGTCTTCCACACCGAGGAAGGCGAGCTCTTTGCCATCGACGACACGTGCACCCACCAGGACGCCTCGCTGGCGGACGGCTGGGTGGAGGACTGCTGGGTGGAATGCCCGCTGCACGCCTCCAGGTTCAACCTGCGCACGGGAAGCGTCGACGCGCCGCCGGCCAAGCTGCCGGTGCGCTCCCACGAAGTAACAGTGATCGACGGCGACATCATGGTCACCGAATCCGCGGAGGTCCCCAACCTTCCCCCAGGCCTGACAGTGGACGGCCACGTCTAGCACCAGCCCATGCATCCGAACAAAAGGACGTGCTCATGGCTTTGAACAGCGACACCCGCGCGGTCAACGAAATCCGCGTTGATACAGACTCCCTTCCGATAACCGGCCACCATCAGCTCGCGGAGGCCGAGGACACCGAACAAATAATTCAGGAACTGCGCCAGACCCGGTCCGAACAGGCTGTAGCGGAACGGCGGAACCGTAAGCTCACCCTCGACAAGGCCACCTTCGGCATCACCGGTGCCCTCGCCCTGGCGTTTGTGGCCTGGGGTTTCCTCGGCAGGGACAGCCTGTCCGCCACCTCGACACTCGCCCTCGACTGGGTCATGGAGTACACCGGCTGGCTCTTTATGGTCCTGGCCTCGTTGTTTGTGGTCTTTGTCCTCTGGCTGGCGCTCGGAAAATGGGGCAACATCCCGCTGGGCAAGGACGGGGAAAAGCCTGAGTTCAGGACGGTCTCATGGGTCTCCATGATGTTTGCCGCGGGCATGGGCATCGGCCTCATGTTCTACGGCGTGGCCGAACCGCTCTACCACTACATCTCTCCGCCCCCCGGAACCGTGGACGGCAGGACACCGGCCGCCATCCAGACGGCCATGGCCACCTCGATCTTCCACTGGACACTGCACCCGTGGGCCATGTACGCCGTCGTGGGCATCGCCATGGCCTACGGCACCTACCGTCTGGGCCGCAGGCAGCTGATCTCCGCAGCGTTTACTTCGCTGTTCGGCATCAGGACTGTGGAAGGGCCTGTGGGGAAGTTCATCAACATCCTCGCGATCTTTGCCACGCTCTTCGGCACGGCCGCTTCCCTCGGCCTAGGTGCACTGCAGATCGGCAGCGGCCTGACATCGAACGGCTGGATCGGCGAAATCGGCACCCCCGTCCTGGTGGCTATCGTCGCCATCCTGACGGCCTGTTTCGTTGCCTCGGCTGTCTCCGGCATCAGCCGCGGCATCCAGTGGCTGTCCAACATCAACATGGTCCTGGCCGTGATCCTGGCGCTCATCGTCTTCATCGCCGGGCCAACCCTGTTCATCCTCAACCTCATCCCCGCCGCAGTAGGAGACTACGCCAGAGATCTGGCCGAAATGTCCTCCCGCACGGAGGCCGTCGGTGACGAGGCGTTGCGCAAGTGGATGTCCGGCTGGACCATCTTCTACTGGGCTTGGTGGGTATCCTGGACGCCTTTTGTCGGCATGTTCATCGCCCGGATCAGCCGGGGTCGAACGATCCGCCAGTTCGTTACCGGCGTCCTGCTGGTCCCCAGCATCGTCAGCGTCATCTGGTTCGGAATCTTTGGCGGAACCGCCTTCCATGTCCAGCAGGAAGCGGACAAGGCGGGCACGCCCGGCCTGGTGTCCATGGCTAACGGAACGCCTTCCATATCCTTCGACGGCGCCCTCTTCGACCTGGTAAAGAACATGTCCATGCCTGCCTGGCTGACCACGGCGGTCATTATCCTGGCCATGGTCCTGGTGGCCATTTTCTTCATCACCGGAGCCGACTCGGCGTCGATCATCATGGGGTCACTGAGCTCCAATGGGTCCTCCGATCCGAAACGAGGCCTCGTGATTTTCTGGGGCCTCCTCACCGGGGCGGTGGCGGCCGTGATGCTGCTTGCCGGCGGCGACCAGCCCTCGGAAGCGCTGTCTGGCCTGCAGCGCATCACCATTGTGGCGGCCCTGCCGTTCGTGCTGGTCATGCTGCTGCTGTGCTTTGCCCTCGTCAAGGACCTGCGCCGGGACCCGCTGTCACTCCGACGGCGGCTGGCGACCTCCGTGGTCGAACGCGCCA
This sequence comes from Pseudarthrobacter sp. MDT3-1, assembly GCF_054510755.1. NCBI lineage: Bacteria > Bacillati > Actinomycetota > Actinomycetes > Micrococcales > Micrococcaceae > Pseudarthrobacter > Pseudarthrobacter sp. MDT3-1. The sequence continues at coordinate 18,473 of NZ_JBTNDX010000018.1, forward strand.
TCCGCGACGGCGTGGACCAGCACGGCGGAGTCCAGTTCGACCTGGTGACCAGGCATGAGTGCGGCGGACGTTGTTCAGCCGACACACGGTGCCCCGGCGACGCCACGAACGGCGATGACGCGAACGGTCACCCCGCGGCCGACGATGCCCCAGACAGCCATTCCGCAACCGGCGGCTCCACCAAGCCCACGCCGGCACTCTAGGAGACAATCGTGACCACCATCATTGAAAGCCGCCCCCCGCGCAGCGTCACGGCCGTAGCGGGTGCCGCGACGGCCGCCGCCAAAACCCGTCGCGCCGAATTTGTCCTCACCCTGTCCTGCCCCGAACAGCCCGGCATCGTCCGGGCCGTGACGGCCTTCCTGGCAGACCGCGGCTTCGACATCGTGGAGCACCAGCAGTTCGACGACCACGTCAGCGGCAATCTGTACCTGCGCACGGCCTTCACCGGCGGCTCCGGCGCCGGCGACCGGGCCCGCCCGGATCCTTGTTTGGGCGGGCTCGACCAGCGGAACCCCAGCACCGCGGAGAGCCTCACCGCAGAGTTCGCGCCGACGGCCCACGAATTCGGGATGGATTTCAGCATCCACGACGGCAGGCCGCAGCGGCTGCTGGTGATGGTCTCGAAGTTCGGGCACTGCCTGAACGACCTGATTTTCCGCTGGCAGGCGGGCAGCCTGGGTGCGGAGATCGCCGTCGTGGTTTCCAACCACGAGGACCTGCGCGCCATGGCCGAATCGGCTGGGCTGACGTTCATCCATGTCCCGGTGACGGCGGGCACTAAACCTGAAGCGGAGGCCCGGCTGCTGGAACTCGTGGCCGAGTACAACGCGGACCTGGTGGTCCTGGCCCGCTACATGCAGGTGCTGTCCAACGACCTGTGCACCAGCCTGCGCGGCCGGGCCATCAACATCCACCATTCGTTCCTGCCCGGCTTCAAGGGTGCCAAGCCGTATCACCAGGCCTACGACCGCGGCGTGAAGCTCGTCGGGGCAACGGCGCACTACGTGACGCCCGACCTCGACGAGGGCCCCATCATCGAGCAGGAGGTCTTCCGGGTGGACCACAGCCTGGATGCCGAAGCCCTGGTGACCGTGGGTAGGGACGCCGAAACGCAGGCCCTGTCCCGCGCCGTGAAGTGGCATTGCCAGCACCGAGTCCTGCTCAACAACACCCGCACCGTCGTATTCCGCTAACGCGAACACCCTCCAAGCCAAACAGGAGAACCACTTATGAGCGCATCACCACGCGTTGTCATCATCGGCGCCGGCATCGTCGGCACCAACCTCGCGGACGAACTCGCCACCCGCGGCTGGACCAACATCACCGTTGTGGAACAGGGGCCGCTGGAGCTGGCCGGCGGTTCCACCTCGCACGCCCCCGGCCTCGTCTTCCAGACCAACCCGTCCAAGACCATGACGGAATTCGCCAGCTATACGGTGGACAAGCTGCTCTCCCTCAGCGCCGACGGAGTGCCCTGCTTCAACCAGGTGGGCGGGCTTGAGCTTGCCACCACCGAGGCCCGGCTCCAGGACCTCAAACGCAAGCTCGGCTACGCCACCTCCTGGGGTATCGAAGGCCGGATCATCGACCCCGACGAGTGCGAGAAGCACTACCCGCTGCTGAACACCGGCGCACTTGCCGACGGGCGCCGCGTCCTGGGCGGCCTTTACGTCCCGAGCGACGGCCTGGCCCTCGCGGCCCGCGCGGTCCAGCTGCTGATCAGCCGCGCACGGCAGGCAGGCGTGACATTCCTCGGCTCCACCGCCGTGACCGGGATCGAACAGGCAGGCGGCAAAGTCACCGGCGTCGAAACAGCCGACGGCGTGATCCCGGCGGACATCGTGGTGTCCTGCGCCGGCTTCTGGGGCCGCGAACTCGGCAAGCTGGTGGGACTGAAGGTCCCGCTGCTGCCGCTGGCGCACCAGTACGTCAAGACCACGCCGCTGAACGAGCTGCGCGGCCTCAACGATCTTCCCAACGGGGCCAGCAAGCCCATCCTGCGTTACCAGGACCGCGACCTGTACTTCCGTGAGCACGGTAGCCGGATCGGCATCGGCAGCTACGCACACAAGCCGATGCCCGTGGACATGGACCAGCTGCCCCGCGTTGGCGCGGAGGAGATGTCCGATCACCGTATGCCTTCCCGCCTGGACTTTACGCTGGAAGACTTCGCACCCGTCTGGGAGGACTGCCAGGACCTGCTGCCGGCCCTGCACGCAACCCAGATCAATGACGGCTTCAACGGCATTTTCTCCTTCACCCCGGACGGCGGACCGCTCATGGGCGAGTCGCCCGACGTCGGGGGCTTCTTTGTTGCCGAGGCGGTCTGGGTTACGCACTCGGCCGGCGTGGCCAGGGCGATGGCCGAGCTGCTGATCGAGGGCCAGTCCCGCACGGACCTGCACGGCTGCGAGCTCAACCGTTTCGAGAAGGTCCAGACGTCCGACCAGTACGTCAGCGAAACGTCGCAGCAGAACTTCGTGGAAATCTACGACATCCTGCACCCGCTGCAGCCCAAGGAATCTCCGCGGGACCTGCGCGTCAGCCCGTTCAACGCGCGGCAGAAGGAACTCGGGGCGTTCTTCCTGGAGTCCGCCGGCTGGGAGCGTCCGCACTGGTTCGAGGCCAACCGCGGCCTGCTCGAGGAGCTGCCGGCGGAATGGCAGGCGCCGGAGCGGGACGAGTGGGCGGCGATGTTCCATTCCCCCATCTCCGCGGCCGAAGCATGGAGGACGCGCACCGCCGTCGGGCTTTACGACATGACGCCGCTGAAGCGGCTGGAAGTCAACGGGCCGGGCGCCCAGGCGCTGCTGCACCGCCTGAGCACCGGCAATATCGCCAAGAAGCCGGGTGCGGTTACGTACTGCCTGCTGCTGGCGGACGACGGCGGCATCCGCAGCGACGTGACGGTGGCCCGGCTCGCGGAGGAACAGTTCCAGCTGGGTGTAAACAGCAACGTGGACTTCGACTACCTGCGCGTCGAAGCCAGGAGGCAGTCAGCCGCGGATCCGGCCCAGTGGGTCCACGTCTCCGACATCACCGGCAGCACGTGCTGCATCGGGCTGTGGGGACCGCTGGCCCGCGAGGTGATCGGGAAAATCAGCGCGGACGACCTCAGCAACGACGGCCTGAAGTACTTCCGGACCAAGGAAATTTCCGTGGGCGGCATCCCCGTCACGGCCATGCGGCTCTCCTATGTCGGTGAGCTTGGCTGGGAGCTGTACACCACTGCCGAGTACGGGCTGAAGCTGTGGGACCTTCTGTTTGAGGCAGGGCAGGAGCACGGCATCATCGCGGCCGGGCGTGGCGCCTTCAACAGCATGCGGCTCGAAAAGGGCTACCGGCTCTGGGGCACTGACATGACATCGCAGCACCACCCCTACGAGTCCGGCCTGGGCTTCTCGATCGCCAAGGACAAGGAAGGCTTCGTGGGCTGGGAGGCGCTGGCCGTCCGCAAGGAGCAGCCCGCCACCCGGGCGCTGCGGTGCCTGACGGTCGACGACGGCACGTCCGTTGTGCTGGGCAAGGAACCCGTGTACGTCAACGGCGAGCCTGCCGGGTACGTCACCAGCGCTGCGTACGGCTATTCGGTGCGCAAGCCGATCGCGTACGCCTGGCTGCCGGCGTCGGTCTCTGTTGGGGACTCGGTGGAGGTTGAGTACTTCGGGAAGCGCATCGCCGCGACCGTCACGGCCGAGCCGCTGTTCGATCCCGGCATGGAGCGCCTGCGCGGCTGAGCAAAAACCCCGGGGGTTGCCGCCTGGGCTCGGTGGTTGAGCTTGTCGAAACCCGGCAGGCTCAACCATGTCGCTTGAATGTCAGACCCTCCCACGAGGATTGATGCATGGGAAGCGGAGCGGTGGCGAAGGCATTTGCGGATATTTGCCTGGACATTCTTGCCTGGACATTCTTGCCTGGACCGCCGGGTCGGAGCCGCGGTTTGCCGCGTTGAAGGCCCAGGCTGCGGCGAAGTACACGGACAATATTCACTCGATGGCACCTCCCGCCGCGTCAGCGCAGGCGCAGGAGGCATCGGTGGCAGCGGAGATCGCGTGCGTCCTGACAATCGGGCCGCGCGCGGCGAGTGTGTTGCTGTCCGAGTCCCACGAGCTCACCACCCGTGGCTGCCCTGCCGGGGAAATGCCCGCCTCCCGGTTCCGCCACAAAGCCCGCATCTGGCGCTAACGCCACCACACGGAGAGCATCGAGAAGCGCCACGCCAAAGGCGTCCTGGACCGGCGGGTGTAATACACGCCGGACAAGGACGGCATGGCCTGGCTCGCGGCGTATTTGCCTGCCGACCAGGCGGCAGCGATCTGGAACCGCACCACCGCCCTCGCGCGTGGTCTGCAGGGCCCCGACGAGAACCGCAACCTCACCCAGCTCCGCTCCGACACCTTCGCCACCGCACTCCTCGGCGGCGGCCGTAGTCTTGGCCACGGTGGGGACGCGGGGAACCCCGGGAAAGTCCCCACGCCCCGGGCCGAGGTCTTGGTGACGGTGCTGGTGTTCTCCCTGCTCGGCGCCACCGATGAACCAGCCATGCTCGACGGGTACGGCCCGATCCCACCGTCCATGGCTGGGGACCTCGTCGCCAACGGAGCAGACTCGTTCTACCGGGTCCTGGTTGACCCGCGGGACGGGTCCTCGCTGGAGATCGGCCGCAAGAGTTGCCGGCCCAGCAAAGCGATGCGGCGGTGGCTGCGGATGCTGGACGGCCGATGCCCTTCCCGGGATGTTCCAACCAGTCCCTGGACAACGAAGCGGACCACGTCGTGGCCTGGCATCAGGGCGGAACCACCGGCGTATCGAATTTGGGCCAGTCATGTCTCCGACACCACCGGCTCAGACACACCAGCGCCTGGAGACCCACCCCAGCAGCCAAAAACGAGCCACCCCGCTGGATTTCACCCTCCGGCCGGCACTACAAGAGCGAACACCAGGACTGGGAACCACCTCACTGGCCCCGGTGAACAAAAACCGGAACCCAAACCGGAGCTGAACTCGGTGCTGACATCAGACGGGCGCCTAGCATCGCGTGAAGGCCGCGGTCACCCCGACTTTGTCCACAATGCACTCTCCCTGGGAGAGAAAGGCTTGGAGCGTTTCCTCCACGCCGCCGTCTGACGAGTGCCCGAAAGCAATGTGTTCCCGCCTCGACTCGGCTGAGCACTTGAACGAACGTGGAGGCAGGCCGCTGGTGTTTCCTCGGCTCTTTGGCCGTAGCCATGGTTGCCGCGGGCCGGAACGGGTACAACTTAGTGATGACGACTTCCCTGGTGCTTGGTCCCATGATGCGGTATGTGGATGAGACCTCGGCGAGCATCTGGGTGGAGACCCGGAGCGATTCCCGCGTCACCGTCCGGGCCGGACAGCAGAGCTGGGCGGCGCGTACTTTCGCGGTGCACGGCCACCATTACGCGCTGGTGGAGGCGGACGGAATTGAGCCAGGATCAGTGCTTCCCTACACCTTGGAAATCGGCGGCGTGCAGGTCTGGCCTGAGCCGGGCACCGGGTTTCCGCCGCCGGTGATCGCGACGCTGAAGCCCGGCAAGCCGCTGCGCATGGCCTACGGGTCCTGCCGCACCAGTGTCCCGCACGACGAGTCCGGCAACCGGACGCACGGCGTCGACTCGCTCCGCGCCTACGCACTGGCGATGGCCTCCGGCGGCGACCTGCCGTGGCCGGACCTGGTGGCCTTCCTCGGAGACCAGGTGTACGCCGACCTGACCAGCGAACAGATGCAGCAGTTCATCCGCGCCCGCCGCGACATCAGTGCACCGCCTGGTGAGGAGCTCAAGGACTACGAGGAGTATGCGCACCTCTACAATCTCGCGTGGTCCGACCCGGCGAACAGATGGCTGCTGTCCACCCTGCCCAGCGCCATGATCTTCGACGACCACGACATCCGCGACGACTGGAACGCTTCACTGAGCTGGAAGAGGAGCATGGAAGCCACCTCGTGGTGGCATGAGCGGATAGTTTCGGGGCTGTCCTCCTACTGGGTCTACCAGCACCTGGGCAACCTGTCGCCGCAGGACCGGCTTACCGATGCCATCTGGCAGCGGATCGCCCGGCACCGGAGCGAGGCTGAGCTCGACCTCAGCGCGGAACTGGACAGCTTCGCTGAACGCGCAGACCGGGACCCGGAATCCTACAGGTGGAGCTTCTGCCGGGATTTCGGGGACACACGGCTGATAGTGGTTGACTCCCGAGCCGCCAGGAACCTGGTGCCGGAAGCCCGCGCCCTGCTTGATGATGAGGAGATGGTCTGGCTCGACGGCCGGATGCGCGGCGGATTCCGCCACGTGCTGGTGGCAACGTCGCTGCCTTTCCTGCTGCCGATGGGCCTGCACCACGTCGAGTCGTGGAATGAGGCCGTTTCGGAAGGCGCGTGGGGGAAGCGCGCCGCCCGGGTCGGCGAGAAGCTGCGCCAGGCGGTGGACCTGGAACACTGGGGCGCCTTCCAAAAAAGCTTCCAGGAGGTGGCCGTCATGACCGCCGAGGTCGCGGATGGCAAGCGCGGCCCGTCACCGGAGACAGTCACGTTCCTGTCCGGGGACGTGCACTTCTCCTACGTCGCGGAGGTGAAACGCTCCTCGGGCAGCCGGATCATGCAGGCAGTCTGTTCCCCGATCCGGAACCCTCTTCCCCGGCTGATGAGATACTTCGGGGCCGCCATGGCCTACGGCCTGGCTGCGCCGATTGGGGGCCTGGTGGCCCGCTCCGCGCGTGTGCCGGACCCGCCGTTCCGTTGGACACGCGTCGAGGGACCCTGGTTCAACAACAACCTGGCCAGCCTGGAGATTGTCCCGGAAGGGCTGGAACTGTGGTGGCAGACAGGCGTCGTGGAAGACGGCGACGAATTGCACCCACGGCTCGAGACTGTGGCATCCTTCACCGTGGCGTCCCGGAGGGAAAGCAGGAGCCGATTTAGTGGGCGGGGTTTTGATAGGCTCAACCGCCGCCGGGCGGCACGAAGCTAGGCCGCCAGCCACACCCTGCCTTCGAGGTACCGCACGCACGTGCCGGAGAGCAGGGTGCGCTCACCTTCCACACGGCAGAGCACGGTCCCGCCGCGCGCCGAAAGTTGGCGGGCGGACAGGACCGTGCTGCCCAGCCTGCCGGCCCAGAGCGGTGCCAGCTGGGAGTGCGCCGAGCCGGTCACCGGGTCCTCGGCAATGCCTGCCCGGGCACCGAAGAACCGGGAGACGAAGTCGTGGCCGGTTCCATAACCCTCCGCCGTGACGACGACGCCCCGCACCGGCAGCTTCGCAAGCGCCACAAAGTCGGGGGTCAGCGTGCGCACGGTCTCGGCATCCTTGACGACATGGATGAGGTCGGTTGCCAGGAAGGCCTCGAGAGCCGGGACCCCGAGGGCTTCTGATACGGAGGGGTCGACGGCCACGGGTTCAGGGACCTCGGAAGGGAAGTCCAGGATGAAGCCGTCACCGTCGCGCTCTACAAACAGCCAGCCGCTGCGGCTCCAGAATTGCAGCCGCTTGGCGTCCGGGTGAACGTCCGTGAAGAGGTACGACGCCGTGGCCAGGGTCGCGTGCCCGCAGAGGTCCACTTCAATGGCCGGCGTGAACCAGCGGAGGTGGTAGGCGGGCTGCGAGGAGTCGAAGGGCGTGGCTTCGTACGGGATCGCGGCAACGATAAAGGCCGTCTCGGAGAGGTTGTTCTCCTCGGCCAACTGCTGGAGGACACCGTCAACCAGCCAGCCCTCCAAAGGCATTACGGCTGCTGGATTCCCCTCGAAGGGCTTGGTGGCGAAGGCGTCGATCTGGATCAGGGGTATATGCATGCCTTTCACCGTAGCGGCAAACTGGACTGCAAAGTTAGAGCCAGTTTGAAGAAGTGGCCTGCTTGCCCAGGCCTGGGCAAGCAGGCCCGGGCTCAGCCGCCGGCGTGCGGCACGAAGCGGACGAACATTGCCTTGAAGCCGGGGGTGTTGGATTCCCTGGCGACGTTTTCCTTGTGGACCAGGGCGTTGGCTTCGGGGAAGTATGCGGCGGCGCAGCCCTTGGCTGTGGGGTAGGCGACCAGGCGGAACTTGTCCGCCTGCCGGTCGTGGCCGCGGAAGGTGCTGACGACGTCCACGAGGTCCCGGTCCTGGAAGCCGAGTTCTGCCAGGTCTTCGGGGTGGACCAGGATCACACGGCGGCCGCCCGAAATCCCCCGGTACCGGTCGTCGAGGCCGTAGAAGGTGGTGTTGTACTGGTCGTGGCTGCGGATGGTCTGGAGGACCAGGTGCCCGTCGGGCGGGGTGAGGTATTCGAGCGGGCTGACCGTGAAGCGGCCCCGGCCGATGTCGGTCTTGAACGAGCGGGTGTCCCGTGGCGGGTTGGGCAGTACAAAGCCGTTTTTGGTCCTGACCCGGGTGTTGAAGTCCTCGAACCCGGGCAGGACGCGGGAGATGTGGTCCCGGACCACGTCGTAGTCCCCGGCCATGGCCTTCCAGTCCACGAGGTGGTCCGGCCCGAAGGTCGCCTCGGCCATCCGCGCGACGATTACCGGTTCGGCGAGCAGGTGCTCGGAGACGGGCGCCAGCCTGCCCTGGGTGGAGTGGACCACGGACATGGAGTCCTCCACGGACAGGAACTGGGCGCCCTTGGGGTGCTTGTCGTCCTTATCGGTCCGGCCGAGGGTGGGCAGGATCAGCGACGTGCGCCCGTGGACCACGTGGGACCTGTTCGGCTTGGTGGAGACGTGTACGGTCAGGCCGATCCGCTGCATACCGGCTTCCAGCGCCTGCGTGTCGGAGCCGGCGAGTGAGAAGTTTCCGCCCATGGAGACGAAGACGTCGACGTCGTTGCGGTCGAAGGCTTCCATGGTTTCGACGGCGTCATAGCCGTGGGGGCGGGGCGAGTTGATCCCGAACTCGGTGTCGAGGGCGTCCAGGAGCCAGTCCTTGGGTTTTTCCCAGATGCCCATGGTCCGGTCGCCCTGGACGTTCGAGTGCCCGCGGACCGGGCAGGCCCCGGCGCCGGGCTTGCCGAAGTTGCCCTGCAGGAGCAGGACGTTGACCATTTCCTTGATGGTGTCCACCGAGTGCGGCTGCTGCGTGACGCCGAGGGCCCAGCAGAAGATCGTGGCCTTGGACCGGATCAGCATCCCGGCCACGGTTTCGATCTGTTCCCGGGGCAGGCCGGTGGCCTTTTCGGTTTCGGCCCAGTCCAGCTCCTCACGGGCGTCTCGGTAGGCGTCGAACCCGTCGGTTTGCGCGTCAACAAAGGAACGATCGACGACGGTGCCCGGGTTGCGTTCCTCCGCCGCCAGGAGCAGGTGGCCCAGTGCCTGGAACAGGGCCAGGTCTCCGCCGACCTTGATCTGCAGGTACTCATCGGCCAGCGGCGTTCCGCCGCCGACGACGCCGGAGACGGTCTGAGGGTCCTTGAAGTTGAACAGCCCGGCTTCCGGCAGCGGGTTGACGGCCACCACCTTGCCGCCCTTGTCCTTGCATTCCTTCAGGGCTGAGAGCATCCGGGGGTGGTTGGTGCCGGGGTTCTGCCCCACGACGAAGATGAGCTCGGAGTCGTGGATGTCCTCCAGGGACACGGTGCCCTTGCCGATGCCGATGGTCGGGTTCAGCGCCGAGCCGGAGGACTCGTGGCACATGTTCGAACAGTCGGGCAGGTTGTTGGTGCCCAGGGCCCGCGCGAACAGCTGATACATAAACGCCGTCTCGTTCGCGGTGCGGCCGGAGGTGTAGAAGACGCACCGGTCCGGGGTGGAGGCCCGAATGTGTTCGCCTACCAGTTCGAACGCTTCGGCCCAGGAGATCGGCGAATAGTGGGTCTCCCCTTCGCGGATCACCACCGGTTCGCTCAGCCGGCCCTGATTGCCGAGCCAGTACTCCGTTTTCCCCGAGAGTTCGGCGATGGAGTGCGTGGCCCAGAACTCGGCACCGACCGTGCGGAGGGTGTTCTCCTCAGCCACCGCCTTGGCACCGTTCTCGCAGAACTCGGCCGCTTTGCGCTTCGTGGCCGATTCCGGCCACGCACAGCCGGGGCAGTCGAACCCGCCCTGCTGGTTCAGCCGCAGCAGGGACTGCGCCGTCCGGGTCACCCCGGCCTGGGCCACCGCGCGTTCGAGGGCAACCATGACGGCCTTGACTCCGGCCGCTTCCGTTTTGGGCTTGTGGACTTCGAGGTTGTCCTCGCTGATGTCCTCAACGGGGGCGGGCTGCTTGCCGAACTTCACTGAACCGACCTTCATTGGACTGCTTTCACTGGATCACGTGGGTGTTACTGGGCTGGTCTCACTAGGCCAGCTGCGCCAGGGTCTCCTGTTCGGCCCCGATGGTGGTGTTGTCGCCATGGCCGGTGCGGACCACAGTCCCGGGCGGAAGGATGAGCAGGCGTTCCCGGATGGAGGCGAGGATCGTGGGGTAGTCGCTGAAGGACCTGCCAGTGGCGCCCGGACCGCCGTTGAACAACGTATCTCCCGTGAAGATCGTTGCTTCGCGCTCCAGCAGGAAACACGTGGAGCCGGGGGAGTGGCCGGGCGTGTGGATGGCCTTCATGCTGGCGCCGCCCACCGCGAACACCTCGCCGTCACTGATGCTGTGGTCTGGCTGCTGGTCCGGGTAGACCTGCTCCCAGAGCACCAGGTCGCCCGGGTGCAGGTAGATGGGCGCTTGCACGGCCTCGGCCACGGCACGCGCGGCGCCGATGTGGTCGTTGTGCGCGTGGGTCAGCAGGATGGCCAGGACCTTCCGGCCCCGGACCTGGCTGATGATTGCGGCGGCGTCGTGCGGGCAGTCGATGATCACGCATTCATCGTCGTTGCCCACGATCCAGACGTTGTTGTCCACGTCCCAGGTGCCGCCGTCGAGCGAAAAAGTGCCCGAGGTGACCAGGTTTTCGATGGTGACTTTCATGAGAGCTCCTTCAGGGACTGAATTTCAACCACCGAGCGCAGGACTTTGCCCTCGTGCATCTTGACGAAGGCTTCCTCCACCTGGTCAATGGTGATGCGCTCGGTGACGAAGGCGTCCAGGTCCAGGTTGCCCTGTTTGTAGTGCGCCACCAGCATCGGGAAGTCACGGGAGGGCAGGCAGTCGCCATACCAGGAGGACTTCAGCGAACCGCCGCGGCCAAAGACGTCCAGGAGGGGCAGCTCAAGCAACATGCCCGGCGTCGGGACGCCCACCAGCACCACACGGCCGGCGAGGTCGCGGGAGTAGAACGCCTGCTTGTACGTTTCAGGACGGCCGACGGCGTCAATCACCACGTCCGCTCCGTTGCCGTTCGTGAGGGCCCGGATGGCCTCGATGGGGTCTTCGGTGCTGGAGTCCACGCCGTGGGTGGCCCCGAGGGAGGTGGCCATGGCCACCTTGTTGGCGTCGATGTCCACGGCGATGATGGTGGTGGCTCCGGCCAGCTTGGCGCCGGCGATCGCGGCGATGCCTACCCCGCCGCAGCCGATCACCGCCACGGACTCGCCGCGCTTGACCTCGCCGGTGTTGATGGCCGCGCCGATGCCTGCCATCACGCCGCAGCCGAGCAGGCCGACGGCGGCGGCATCGGTGTCGTCGTCAATCTTGGTGCACTGCCCGGCGGCTACCAGGGTCTTTTCCGCGAAGGCGCCGATGCCCAGCGCCGGGGAGAGCTCCGTGCCGTCCTCGAGCGTCATCTTCTGCGTGGCGTTGTGCGTGTCGAAGCAGTACTGCGGCTGGCCCTTGGCACATGCCCTGCACTCACCGCAGACAGCGCGCCAGTTCAGGATCACGCGGTCGCCGGGAGACACCTCTGTGACGCCCGGACCCACGGCGCTGACCACACCGGTGGCCTCGTGGCCCAGAAGGATGGGGAAATCGTCGGTGATTCCGCCCTGCTTGTAGTGCAGGTCGGTGTGGCAGACCCCGCACGTGAGGATGTCCACCAGCGCCTCCCCCGGACCGGGGTCCGGGACCAGGATGGTCTCCACCGATACCGGGGCATTCTTTTCCTTGGCGATGACCGCCTTGACTCTGTGAACCATTAGCTGGTGTTCCTTTCCTGAGTCCAGGGACTCCTGGGCGACGGCGCTCCGGGCAATCCAGCCGGCCCGTCTGGTTCAAAGGGTTCTCATGCCGCAGCTCCGAGAGCCCCCAACCGCTGGTTGCCGACCTGACGTTATTGCGTATTACACAACACGGTGCACATAGCGCGTACTCGAAATATGTCAGCCGCCACGGAGGGTGTCAATAGATCCCTCGTGTGCTGCGTTCGTCCACAGTCCAAGTTGGGGTGTTGGACTCACGCCACTGTCGCAACATGATTTCATCCTATGCAACAGACCGCAATGTTCTCTCCTGCTGCGCGCTGCCGGGAAGTCAGACGCTGACCTTTCCGGGATCCATGTGCCGAGCCACAAAATAACCATTGACTGTGTTGCTCATCACGCTTAGTCTGTTGCAACAGCGTTGCGCTGATTGCAACCCCAAACAACTTGGTGGATACATGAGTAACGAAACTTCCTCTCCCGCTCGTGCGGGAAGCCCCGGCCCTCAACCACATGGTGTACATGACGGGCCCCGGGCCGGCCGCAGCACAATGAGCGGCCAGAATTTTGAACCGGCTGACAACGTGGTCAGCAAAGAAACACGCCGCAGAGTCATTGCGGCCAGCTTCATCGGCAACTTCGTAGAGTGGTTCGATTACGCCGTTTACGGCTATCTTGCCGTAACGATCGCGACAGTCTTTTTCCCTGAATCAGATCCCCAAACCGGGCTTCTGCTGACCTTCGCCCTGTTTGCGATTTCATTCCTGGTGCGCCCGCTCGGCGGGTTCGTCTGGGGCCACATCGGTGACAGGGTGGGCCGGCGGACAGCGCTGTCCCTCTCGATCTTGATCATGTCAGGAGCAACCTTCTGCATAGCCCTCATTCCGGGCTATGCCACGATCGGCATCTGGGCTCCCATCCTGCTTCTGGTCATCCGGGTAGCGCAGGGCTTCTCCGCTTCTGGTGAATATGCTGGAGCGTCGGCCTTCCTGGTCGAGTACGCTCCCGCCAACAAGCGCGGCCTATACGCCGCGGTTGTTCCCGCCAGTACCGCGGCCGGACTGCTCCTCGGCTCCCTGATTGCAGGCCTGTTGACAGTCCTTCTGAGTTCCGATGCCATGCAAAGCTGGGGTTGGCGCCTGCCGTTCCTGCTCGCAGCCCCGATGGGACTGATCGGCCGCTACATCCGGACCAAGCTCGAAGACACCCCGGTGTTCCGCGAGCTGGCAACGGAGGACCAGGCAATCAAGGCACCCGTGTCCAGCCTGTTCCGGAACCACTGGCGGCAGCTGCTGCAGGCCGTCGGAGCCGTGCTGCTCAACGCCGTCGGGTTCTACGTCATCCTCAGCTACATGCCCACCTATCTGTCCTCGGAACTGGGCCTTGGCGAAACCGAATCGTTCCTTGCGACGACCATCGCACTGGTTACGTACATCGGCTTTATCTTCCTGACCGGGATGCTTTCGGACCGTTACGGACGCAAGAAGGTGCTTATCAGTGCATCCATCGCATTCATTGTGCTGACCGTTCCCGCCTTCGCGCTGCTGGGAACCGGGAATTTCCTGGTCATCGTCCTGGTCCAGATCCTGCTGGGCGCGATGCTCACCCTCAATGACGGAACACTTCCCAGCTTCCTGGCCGAAATGTTCCCCACCCGCGTCCGCTACAGCGGCTTCGCGGTCAGCTTCAACCTCTCCAACGCGCTGTTCGGCGGTACCGCCCCGTTCATGGCCACGCTCCTGATCGCCGCCACCGCAAGCGATCTGGCCCCCGCCTGGTACCTCGTCGCTGCGGCTGTCATCTCGCTGATCGCCGTTTCACTGTCCAGGGAAACGTGCAAAGAACCGCTGCGCCACGAATAGCCCACCTCTTCCAACAGCTTCTCCCTTCAAGTAAATGCATCACCCAAATACGTCACGTAAATGCATCGCAGAAAGGCACCACCACAATGACCACCACAGCATCTGAAAACGCCACCTCCGTCGCCGAACTGGAGCGTCTGAAGGTCCTCAACAACGGCCAGAAGGTCTCCCTGACCTTCTCCGACGCCGAATTCGAGCGGCGCATTGCCGGTCTTCGCCGGATCATGGCCGAGAAGGACCTGGACGCCGTCGTCCTCACCAGCTACCACTCCATCAAGTACTACTCCGACTTCCTGTTCACCACCTTCGGCCGCTCCTACGGCATGGTGGTCACCAAGGATGACACCGTCACCGTCACAGCCAACATCGACGCCGGCATGCCCTGGCGCCGCAGCTACGGCGACAACCTGGTCTACACGGACTGGCGCCGGGACAACTACATCTTCGCCATCCAGGAAGTCCTGCGGACCCGCGGCATCAACCCGCGCCGCCTCGGCGTCGAGGACGACTCGCTGCCGCTGGACAACCGCAACAAGATCCAGGCCGCCTTCTCCGGCGCGACGCTCGTGGACGTGGCGCAGGCAGCGATGCGCCAGAGGATGATCAAGTCAGCGGAGGAAATCGAGGTCATCAAGCACGGTGCCCGGATCGGCGACCTCGGCGGCGAGGCCATCCGCAACGCCATCACGGCCGGCATCACGGAGTACGAGGTCGCCCTGATCGGCACCGAGGCGATGGTCCACGAGATCGCCAGGACGTTCCCCAACTCCGAAATCCGGGACACCTGGGTCTGGTTCCAGTCCGGCATCAACACGGACGGCGCCCACAACTGGGCCACAACCCGCAAGGTCCAGGAACACGACATCCTGTCCCTGAACTGTTTCCCCATGACCAGCGGGTACTACACGGCACTGGAGCGCACGCTGTTCTACGGCGAACCCGATGCCCGCTCCCTGGAACTGTGGAACATCAACGTGGAGGTCCACAAGCGCGGACTTGAGCTGATCAAACCCGGCGCCGTGTGCAAGGACATCGCCGCGGAGCTCAACGAGATCTACGTGGGCCACGGGCTCCTCGCCAACCGGACGTTCGGCTACGGACACTCCTTCGGTGTCCTCAGCCACTACTACGGCCGCGAAGCCGGGCTGGAGCTCCGCGAGGACATCGACACCGTGCTGGAGCCGGGCATGGTGGTTTCCATGGAGCCCATGATTACGGTCCTGGATGGCCAGCCGGGCGCCGGCGGCTACCGCGAGCACGACATCCTGGTGGTGGGCGAAGGCGGCGCCGAGAACATCACCAAGTTCCCGTTCGGCCCCGAGTACAACATCATCGGAGCTTAACCCCGGTGGTTGAGCCTGCCGAAACCCTGACAAGCTCAACCACGGCCCCGGGGAGCGGCGCCGTGTCTGACGCGGCGCCGCTTTCCGCTGACTATGCGCAATGATAGTGAGCATCATGACCACACCGGATTCCATTGACACCAACGGCAGCGACACCAACGGCAAGGGCGATACCAAGGGCGCCTCTGTCATCGTCAACGCCATCGCCGTCCTTCGATCATTCACGGCCGACGAGCCGTTGCTTGGCGTGACGGAGATCGCCAACCGGGTGGGCCTGCACAAGAGCACCGTGTCAAGGATCCTGGCAACCTTCGAACAGGAAAACCTCGTGGAACGCGATGCGGACACGCGCCGTTTCCGGCTCGGACTGGGCCTGATCGCCGTCGCCGGTCCGTTGCTGGCCGAACTGGAGGAGCGGCGTGTCGCCTATCCCGTCCTGCGCGAACTCACGGAACTGACGGGCGAAACCAGTGCCTTGATGATGTGGGAGGGCAACGAGTCGATCTGCGTGGAGCAGATTGCCAGCCGCCACCAGATCAAGCACACTGCGCCGCTGGGGGCCCGCTACAGCGACGCGTTGAGTTCCTCGGTTCAGGTGTTCCTTGGAATCCAACCGGAGGAGAGGGTGCGTGCCCTCCTGCGCAGCGGAGCAATTACCTACCCCGGGCTGGACGAGGCCTCCCTTGAGGACTATCTGCTCCGCCTTAAGGACGACTCCCGCCGCGGGTGGGCTATCAACTACGGCGAGTCCTCCTTGGATGAAGTCGGCGTCGCCGCCCCCGTCTACGATCACCGCGGCGACCTTGTGGCAGCAGTCCTCATCCCGGCCCCGCGGTTCCGGGTCTCCAAGGAGCGCCTGCAGAGCCTCGGCGAATCCTGCAGGGCAGCGGCGGACAAAGTCACCGCACGGCTGGGCGGCAAGGCACCCGGCACCATCAAACGCTCTCTCACTTAACGCAGGAAAATCACCAACGCTCTCT
Source organism: Pseudarthrobacter sp. MDT3-1 (assembly GCF_054510755.1). NCBI lineage: Bacteria > Bacillati > Actinomycetota > Actinomycetes > Micrococcales > Micrococcaceae > Pseudarthrobacter > Pseudarthrobacter sp. MDT3-1. Next base: position 34,652 of record NZ_JBTNDX010000018.1, read on the forward strand.
CACTTGCCTCAAGAAAGCGAGAGAGCGTTCGGCGAAAAGTGGCATCAAGTGAGAGAGCGTTCGGCGAAAAGTGGCATTAAGTGAGAGAGCGTTTGGCCCGCTAGGGATCCTCGGGGCGGGATGGATCCCCAGACCCAAGCTCGTCCGAATAGGGCGCGCGGGGGCCGGCGTGGTCATTGAACAGTTCGTTTGCCGCCATGGCCAGGAGGTCCCGTTGCAGTTCGGGGAGCGAGAGAAGCCCCTGCAGGTAGGCCTCCACTTCATACTCACCGACCGAACCGCCGATGCCGAAGTAGTAAAGCCACAGGTCACCCGTGCTGACTTGTGCTGCTGCCAGTGCTGCTTGGAGCCTGCGGCGTTGCTCCCATTCGCTGCTATCGAAGCCCATCACTACTGCCTCTGCGCGGGTCGGAGGCCACCCCGGCCAGGACAATGGCGCTGACTTCCATAAGCGTGCTGCGCGTCGCGCGGGCCTGCCGCATCAGCTGCTGCAGGGCGGCGTCCTCGGTGATGGTGTGGCGCTCCATGAGGATTCCGCAGGCCCGGTTAATCAGGTCCCTGCTGTAGAGAGCCGATTGAAGGCTGTCACTGATGCGTTCCGGAGTTTCGGCAGTCTGGATATGCGACAGAAGGGTGGCCGCGGGGGAGGCAAAAAGCTCCATGAGGGCAGCGGTGGCATCTTCAAAGGCGCCGGGGGAGGCGGCGTAAATCTTCATTGCACCTATGGCCTGCCCGTCGGCGATCAGCGGGGTGCTGATCACTGAGCGGATTGGCAAGTCAACGACGGCGGCGCTCCAGTTTGGCCAGCGGGCTTCAGTTGCAACGTCATGGATGAGGATGCTCTCTTGGGTGGCCCAGGCTGTCAGGCAGGGCCCCTGGACCAGTTCATACTGAAGGGCGTCGGCGCGTTCCACCACGCTGTCGGTAGATCCGGAGCTGACCGGGCGGGCATGGGGATCAAGCATTGAGACACCTGCCCCAAGAGTCCCCGGGATGGAATCCCTGACGGCGCGGGAGAGATGCTGGACGGCGTGGTCCACTTTTTCTTCCGTGAGGAGCAGCCCCATAATCCTGCCCAAGGCAGTGGATAGTTCATCCAGGGGATACTTCTTGATCCTGCTTTTTGCCTCCGGCCATTCTGCGTGACCGGCCTCCGGCGTGCCGGATGAGCCTGTTTGTGACCGTTCAGCGCTTCAGGTAAAGCCTAACGTGCGCGGTGGGCTGCGGACCCGGACCTGCACGAATACCGGCTTTGTGGCTATTCATCGTAAGTGGTGGGAAACACCCGTTCGCCGGCAATTCCAGAAATGATGCCGGCGGCCACCTCCTTTAGCTTCATATTGCGGTGACTCGACGCATTGACCAATATCTGGAATGCCGCATCGCGGCTGCACCGGCTCTGCGCCATGATGACCCCAATGGCCGTGTCAATGACGGTGCGGGACTTCAGGGCGGCGGCGAGGTCGTCACGGGCGTCGCGCAGCTGTGCGATGTTCAGGGCGAGGTCCAGCGCCTTGGCGGCGATGCCCGTCAGGCCAACAGCCGCATCCATCCCGTGATGCGGGAAGCCATCCGTGTTGGGGGAGTAGAGGTTTACCACAGCCTGCGAAGGAGCCTGCAGATGCATTGGGACCGCCAGGATGGAGCCGATGCCCGTCTTGCGGGCTTCCTGGTTATATTTCGGCCACCGGACATCGGCGTCCAGATCCGGGACATGGACCATGGATTTTGTCCGGAGGGCTGTCAGGCAAGGTCCATGGCCGATGCTGTTTTGCAGTTCGTCCAGGTTCCGGGCGAGTGTATCGCTGCTGGCCACAGCGACGGGCCGCTTTTGCCGGACCACCGTGATCCCGCAGGACAAGTGGTTCCCGGGCTGTGACAGCTGCGTGGCAAAAATCGCGGCGGTGGCGGCCAGGAATTCACGGACGTCGGAGCTTGCCAGGACGAGGTCCTGCAGGTGGAGCACAAACTCGTGCAGGCCCGCGCCGGCACGTCCAACTTTGCCGGATTGGGGTTCTCGGATATCAAAGTCCTGAGACATGTGCACTTCCCGGTCCGTCCGCCGTGATCTCCTTGATGGCGGTCTGGATGAGATCCATCTGCAGCGGGGCCAATTCCACCAGCTCGTGCAGATAGGCGTCCACCCCGAGCTGATCGACGTTTCCGCCGATCCCGTAATAGTAGGTCCATAGCGCCGGGAGGCTGATGTTCCCGCTCTGGAACTGGACGGCTGCAAACTTGCGCTGGGCCGCCTCGAAGGCAGGCTGGGGGGTGCCCAATCCGCCGTCGTCCATCATTTCTCCCCGCCTCCGGTGATGACGGGGATATCTGAGGCGTGGTGCAGGATGTCCCCGGCAATGTCATGCAGCCGGCGGTTGCTGCTGCGGGAGGCAAGGTGCAGGAGCTTGACGGCGGTTTCATGGCTGCAGCGGTTCTGCACCATGATCAGGGCCACGGCCGAGTCCACAACGGCCCGGGACCGCAGCGCCGACCTCAAATGCTCCGGGTAGGGGTCCGAAGGGTGCACGCGGATTGCCAAGCGCAGGATCCGGGACAGCGATGCAGCGTGCTCCTCGATGGCGGTCACCGTGTCCGGGGCAAACGTATTCAGCTGGGTTGAGTAGCAGTTCAGGGCGGAGCGGGAACCGTTGTCGGTGGGGATGGGGACGGCCAGGATTGTCCGGATGCCTTCGTCTGCGACCGCCCCGGCATACCAGGCCCAACTCTCGTCCGCCTGAAGATCACGGATAAGGACTGTGCGCTGCTCCCGCAGCGCCGTCAGGCAGGGACCGTTGTCGAGTGCGTACTGGCGTTCGTCCAGGCTCCGGGCGGTCTCCGTGCTGCTGGCTACCGTCACGGGCCCGGTCTCCCGTTCCACCGTGATGGCACACAGCAGGGGCGTCTCCCCGCCCAGCAAGGACGCGGAAATCGCTGTCAGTCCCAAGAGGAATTCGGTGAAGCCCGGACTTTCAAGGAGTAGGTCCTGCAATTGCTCCGCCGTCGGCAGAGCATCATTCTCGGCCATGCGGCCTCAATTCCAAGCATCGCCGGGGTCACACGACCCGGCTGGCGGCTGTGCGCTCTCTTCGCGCGCGGCCCGTATATTCAACCCCGGACCTATATGCCACCCCCGAAATCTCCTACTACCGACACTACGCCCTTCCCGGGCGGCCGCCGGTGGTCCGGCGACGTATTAGTACCCGGGAGCGCCACGGAGCGCCCGCAGGAAACGCACGACGGCGGCTGTTGCGTCCCGGTAGTCCCTCCAGGTCATCCCGAGGATGGAATTCACGGGCACAAATCTACCGGTTTCCTGCTCGGCGACTTTGCCGGGAGGCACCACGCTGTAGGCTCGGCACATGGCTGATCTGCGGCGTCGGACGTTTGTCTTTCGCACGCTGGTTGGTGCGGCTGCCGCGGCGGCCGTTGGAATTCTCGGCGCCGCGTGTTCGCCCGGCGCCGAGCGGGACGGTACCGCCGGTGGCGGTGCCAAGGGGGATGCAGTGAAGCGGCACAAGTACCAGTACGGCGAGGACGCCAGCCAATGGGGCGAGCTTTTCCTGCCGGAGCTGCCGGCCGGCGCCGAGCACCGCGGCGTGGTGGTGGTGATCCATGGCGGCTACTGGCGCTCGCAGTATGGCGCAGAGCTGGGGGAGCCCATCGCCAAGGACCTGGCCGCCCATGGCATGGCCGCCTGGAACCTTGAATACCGCCGGGCCGGAAACGGCGGCGGCTGGCCAAACACCTTCACTGACGTGCTGACCGGTATCGACAAGCTGGGCGACCTCGCGGCCAAGCATGCCCTGAACCTGGGTCCGGTGGTGGCGCTGGGCCATTCAGCCGGCGGGCATCTGGCCGCCTGGGCTGCCGGCCGGGGGAAGCTTACCCAGCTGGGAATGCCGGATGCTGACCGCCAGGTGCCCCGCACCTCAGATGCCTCCGCGGTGCACCTCACCGGCGTGGTCAGCCAGTCCGGCTTGCTCAACCTGGCCGAGGCGGAGAAGCTGAACCTCAGCAACGGTGCGGTGAGCAACCTCCTGGGCGGGTCGTCGTCGAAATATCCGCACCGCTACAGGTACGCCGACCCCATGACCGCCCTTCCGCTGGCCGTGCCGGTCATCGCTGTCCATGGGTCCGAGGACACCACCGTTCCCTTGGGCCAGTCCGAGTCCTATGTGAACGCTGGAACCACGGCAAACATGGAGACCCGGCTGGTCAGGGTTCCCGGGGACCATTACGCCCTGATCGACCCCAAAACGCCTGGTTACCGGGCGTGCCGCGAGCTTGTTCGGTCCCTTTTGGGTTAGATTCGGCGCTCCTGGGTTAGATTCGGTCCCTGAGGGTTGGAACTGCTCAAAAAATACGTTCCCAATATCTAGACATTGGACGTCCCATCTCCTGTACCCTTTAGATGTAGGACAAGTCGTGACCCCTAAGCGCGGCAAGGAGGAGACCCACGTGGCCATCGCATCGCAAGAAGTATCGCCCGCCCGTTTCAGTGCGCAGCTCCGTTCGCATGCCCTGCAGACGCGGATCATGGACCTCATTCTGGACCGCGGCCTGGACGTCGGTGACGCGCTGCCCACCGAAAGTGAGCTCTCCGCCGAGCTCGGCGTGGGCCGCAACACCGTCCGCGAGTCCCTGAAAGTACTCCAGGCACTGGGCGTCATTGAGATCCGGCATGGCTTTGGCATGTTCGTTGCACCCAACAACTTCAGCGCCCTGGTGTCCGGCCTGACGTTCCGCGGCCGGCTGTCCCTCCGCCACAAGGGCGAGGAAGCCATGGAGCTCATCGATGTGCGCCAGGCCCTCGAGTCCGGGCTGATCGGACCGGCCATTGACCTGCTCACCGACGAGCACGTGGCTGACCTGCGCTCCACCATGGAAGCCATGGAGGACGCGGCCAAGAAGGGGGAGCCGCTGCATGAGCACGACGCCGAATTCCACCGCCGCCTGTACGCCCCCCTGAACAATGAGCTGCTGATCAACCTCATGGATGTGTTCTGGCAGGTTTACCGCAAGATCCACCTGGCCATCGGTACCGGCCCGGTCAACCTTGAGCAGCAGACGCAGGACCACTGGGACATCTTCGAGGCCGTGGCCAACAAGGACAAGGCTCTTGCGTCCGAACGCCTGCAACGCCACTTTGACGGCATCCGCCTGAAACTCAAGGATGTCGCGGCCGCCTAGCCTGTTTCCCTCCGCCTTTCCTTCGCCGCCTGCGCCCGGGCGGATTTAGCCCTGCCCTTTTCGTAGAGAGTGCCTTTGCCGTGGAAATTTTCGTTGTGCCTACCGCCTCAGCTACCGGTTCCGTCGCCGCCGGGATCCTCGCTGCCGTTATCCGCAGCAAGCCCGACGCCGTCCTGGGTGTGGCCACGGGCGGATCGCCGCTGCCCATCTACGCGGCGCTCGCCAACCATCGGCTGGACATGTCCTCCGTCCGGGCCTTCGCCCTCGACGAGTACGTGGGCCTGCCCGCCGGACACCCCGAAAGCTACGCCGAAGTTGTCCGGCGCGAAGTGACTGAGCGGCTGCATCTGGATCCTGCCAACGTTGCCGTGCCGGACGGAAGCGCCGCGGGCCCCGAGGCCGCAGCCGCTGTCTACGACGCCGCCATTGCCGGAGATGGCTGCATCGATGTGCAGATCCTCGGCATCGGCCACAACGGCCACCTGGCCTTCAACGAGCCCGGCTCCGCCCTGGACTCCCGGACCCGCGTGGAAGTCCTCACGGAACGCACCCGCGAGGCGAACGCCCGCCACTTCAGCACGCCGGAAGAAGTGCCGCTCCGCTGCATCACGCAGGGCCTGGGCACCATCCTGGAAGCCCGCCACCTCCTGCTGGTGGTCAACGGCGCGGACAAAGCCGGCATCCTGGCCGCCGCCCTCAACGGGCCCGTCACTGCTGACTGCCCGGGGTCGGTCCTGCAGCTGCACCCGCACGTGACGGTGGTGGCTGACGAAGCCGCAGCCTCGCAGCTGGCGCAGGGGAGCGGGCAGGTCGCCGTGCGCGTGTCCGGGGCGGCCGCCAGCGTCTAGGCCGCGGGCTGTCTGCCATTCGTACTGCGGATCTGATGTCTCAGGAGTGTGCCGTATAGGGCCCCTTCGCCGGGCATTCTTGCGGGCGGGTCTTACGGCAATCGACAGGCCCCGGAAACGCGGCGATCGTGATCCGGAAGATCTTGGGTGGCGCTTGGGCCGGTGAAGGACCGGCTTACGGGCAGAGCTGCCTGCTGGTGCTTCAGCGTGGCGGCCACGTCATCGAAAGGGATCACTGTGGTGCTGCTCGCGGCGGCGGAGCTAGTGTGCGGACAGGCAGGTTTCCTCGCGTGGGTCGCACAATCCGGTGTCGTTCGAGGGTTCAACATCGGCGCCGCGCTACGGTGCGGAATCTGTTGATCTACGAGTCCCGGCGGGAGTTGGCGCGTTTGCTGTTCGCGGACTTCAAGATGTGTCGGTGCGCCATGTTGTGGCGCAACCGTTTCTGTGGAAGGTTGAGGTCGCCGGGGCTGTGCACAAGCGCATTCCGGACTATCTGCTGGCCACCGACGTGGGGCCGCTGGTGGTGGATGTACTTCCCCGACCGCGCGGAGGAATCGCGCTCAGCGCCTCGTCTCGTACCTGGTCAGGACCACCCCGCCGGGAAACGTCCGCGTCTCCACCAGGTTCAGGTTCACCCAGCTATCCAGCGCGGTGAAGAACGGCGTGCCGCCGCCCACCAGGACCGGATGGGTCACGATCGTGTACTCGTCGATCAGCCCGGCCCGCATGGCCGCCCCGGCGAGCGTTGCACCACCGACCCTCATCGGCTCGCCGTCCTCAGCCTTGAGCCGGGTGATCTCCGCGACCGCGTCGCCGGTGACCAAGCGGGCGTTCCAGTCGACCTTGTCGATCGTCGAGGAGAACACCACCTTCGGCGTGTCCCGCCAGTTCCGCGCGAACTGGATCTGCGCCGGGGTGGCATTGGGCTGCTGGTCGCCGGTCGGCCAGTGGGAACTCATGGCCTCCCACAGCTTGCGCCCATACAGCAACAGGCCGATCGCCCGCTCCTGATCGAGCCACCACTGAAACAGCTCGTCGCTCGGCCCGCTCCACCCGAGGTCGTCGCCGGGCGCGGCGACGTAGCCATCCAGTGTCAGGTTCATGCCGTAGATCAGTTTCCGCATCACGCCATGCCTTCCGTCAGTCGGTCTCCATAGCATAGACCGGCGCGGCGCGGGAAACTCATCGGTGCGGCCGAGGCTAGGAGTACGCCGAAGATAACGATGATGACGTTCATTGGCAGTGCTTCTTGTAGTAGTTGAGGGCGTCATGGAACTCTGTCGTCCCGCACATGATCAGCAGCATCCTGTCCCTCATGGCGCCATCGTGTCTGCCAATGATCTGGATGCCATAGCCTTCGGTCCTCGTTTCAACTGAGCTGTCCGGTGAAGGTTCCCCCAACGGAACCCGAGCCCCACACCCAGAGTTGGTGCAGACGACTTCCGAAACTGACGATCCCGATCAGTGGGGTGTCCCGCCTGGGCTGTGCCATTCCAAGGAATTGAGACGCCAAGTAGAGCGGCGCGAAGCGCGGTTGGGCTTCGGCTGGGTGGATCCGCTAGTCGGAAGGGGTCTCCCTGGTTATCAGTCGTGGTTCGGCGTGGGCCTTGGCTGTGGGCGGTCCCTGCCACATTTTGATGAAGCGTGGCAGGGTTTTGCCTCGCTCTGATTCGGAGGACAAGACAGACACCGGGGAAGGTGGTTCCTTCCAGAGCTGGATCAGGTGCCGTTCGACGGGTGATTCCACGACCAAGTCGAAGGCTGTGTCCCGGCCCGTCGCATGAAGGCGGGCGCGGTAGCTGCCCTTTTCATTGCCCGTAATGGTCCCGACATCCTTCATCTCCCAGCCTGTGGGTGGGTTGAAGTACGCTCGGCCCTCCGGGAGCATCAGGGACACCTCGTGGATGTCTTCCCATCCTGGCGCGGTGCCCTCAGGTCTTGCCCCGAGGACCTCCACCGTCAAGGCAATGGGCCCTGAATGCACTCCGGTGGAAACCAACGGAACCATCAGCGGAGTTTCCTGCCCCTCGCCGCTCATCGCCGCCTGCAGGGCAGCTACAGGGTCTGCCGGCGGAAAGGGCGCCACGACGAAGTCCACGGCATGGCCCGATGCATTGATGACGAAAGATGCCGATTCGATCACAGGCCCTGCCTCTCAAGCAATATCGAAGGCTTGACCTCGATTACCCGTAGTGGAACATAGAGAACGTGCGGAGTACAGTGTTCGCAACATCTGGCGACTCTCGCAGCCGGCTCCGACGATAACCGCGGGCAGACCACCTCAGGCGCAGCAAGAAGGGCGCCGTCCAGGTCTACCTTTGACCCGGACGACGCCCGCCTTACTTAAGGGAGTATCAGTTAGCGCTGACGCGCTCCTGGGCAATCCCTGCGTTTTTCTCGTCCAGCTCCTGGGCAGCGGCGATGCGCCGGTCCAACTTCTCGAGTGTTTCCGGTGCGAGGAGTGTCGCCACAACCGTGATGACGCCGATCACGCTGAAGTAGAGGATCACCCAGCCGGGTTCGCCGTTTCCGGCGGTGAGTAGCGCCACGGCGACCAACGGCGCGATGCCGCCAGCGAGAACCGAGCCGAACTGGTAGCCCATGGACGCGCCACTGTAGCGCAGCTTTGTGGAAAACAGTTCCGCAAAGAAGGCGGCCTGGGGTCCGTACATCGAGTTGTGGAAGACCGCGAGCCCGATGATGATGGCGAGTGTTGCCAGCAGTGCGCTGCCACTGTCCGTCATGACGAAGTAGAGCGGGAAGAACAGGAGTCCGCCGATGGAACCGAACAGGTACAGCGGCTTGCGCCCGATCTTGTCCGAGAGGATCGCCCACAGCGGGACGGCAAAGACGCCGATGGCCGAGGCAATCAGAACGGACATCGTGCCCTGGTTGGCCCGTTCGGCGCCGAACGTCTTCATGATGTAGACCACGGAGAACGTCGTGTACAGGTAGAACGCGGAGTTTTCTGCCAACCGCATGCCGACAACGAGCCAGATGCCCTTGGATTCCTTCTTCATGGCTTCGCCCAGCGGCTTCTTCGAGGTCTGCTTTGTCGCAACAAGTTCTTTGAAGTCGTCTGAGTCCTCGAGCTTGGCGCGAACGATCAGGCCGATGACGATCAGGACCACGCTGAGCAGGAACGGCACTCGCCAGGCCCAGGCATCGAATACTTCTGCGGGCACGGAGGCCTTGACGATCAGGACGCTCGAGTTAGCGAGCAGCATGCCTGCCGGGACGCCCATCTGCGTGAAGCTTCCGAAGAATCCGCTGCGTCCGGGAGGGGCGTGCTCGATGGAAATGACGGCCGCACCGGCCCATTCGGCTCCGGCGCCGAAGCCCTGAAGCAAGCGCAGCACCGTCAGCAGGATGGGAGCCCAGACTCCGATCTGTGCGTAGGTGGGAAGCAGCCCCATGGCCAGCGTGGCGAAGCCCATGATGAGCAGCGACAGCACCAGCATGGGCTTGCGGCCGATTTTGTCGCCGAAGTGGCCGGCGAACATGCCGCCGAAGGGACGTGCGGCGAAGCCGACGGCATAGGTGACAAAGGCCAGGAGGAGACCGGTCGCCGGGTCCTGTTCGGGGAAATACAGCCGGCTGAAGACGCCTGTCGCGGCGAGCAGACCGAAGATGTAGTAGTCATACCACTCGATGGTGGTGCCCGCGAAGCTGGCGAGCGGTACGCGCCAGGGTGCTTTCGTTTTGGCTTTGGTATTGGAGATCGTCATTGGTCTTTTCTTTCGGATGGAAACGAAGGGAGCGGCTGGCTACCAGTCGAGGGCGATGTATTTGGTTTCGGTGAAGTCCAGCAGGCCCTGATGGGCACCTTCGCGGCCGAGGCCGCTCTGCTTGACTCCGCCGAAGGGTGCTGCGGGGTCGGAGACGAGTCCCCTATTGAGGGCCACCATGCCGCTTTCGATGCGTTCAGAGACCCTGAGTCCGCGGCGAAGGTCCTCAGTGAAAACGTAGGCTGCGAGGCCGTACTCGGAGTCGTTGGCGGCGGCGATGACTTCGTCTTCGGTGTCGAAGGGGATGACCGAGGCCACCGGGCCGAAGATTTCCTCGCTGACCATGCGTGCCTGTAGCGGCACGTTAGTTACGACAGTGGGCGGGTAGTAGTATCCGGCGCCGTCGATGGCCTTGCCGCCGACGAGGAGCCTGGCTCCCTGGCTGACCGCGTCGCGGACCAGCGAGTCGACTTTGCGGACGCTCGCCTCATCGACGAGCGGCCCGACCTCGGTGTCTGCGTCGGTGCCCGGGCCCACGCGCATTGCGCCCATTCGTTCGGCCAGCCGGCGGGCGAACTCGTCGTGGATACCGCGCTGGACGTAGATCCGATTGGCTGCGGTGCAGGCCTGGCCGCCGTTGCGCATCTTGGCGATCATGGCACCTTCGAGGGCCAAATCGAGGTCCGCGTCATCGAAGACCAGAAACGGGGCGTTGCCGCCGAGTTCCATAGAGCACTTGAGCACGTTGTCGGCCGCCTGGCGCAGCAGGTGGCGTCCGACGCTGGTGGAACCGGTGAACGACAGCTTGCGAACCCGGGGGTCCGCAAGGATCGGGGTCATGACCTCGCTTGTCTTGCTCGTGGTGATGACGTTGACCACGCCCGCCGGGGTTCCCGCATCGATCATCAGTTGGGCGATCGCCAGGGCGGTCAGCGGCGTGAGCGTGGCGGGCTTCAGCACGGCGGTGCAGCCAGCGGCCAGCGCCGGCGCCAGCTTCCGGGTGGCCATGGCCGCCGGGAAGTTCCAAGGGGTGATCAGCACGCAGACGCCGATGGGCGGGTGCTGGACAAGGATCCGGTTGGAGCCCGACGGCGAGACGGACACATCTCCGATGATCCGGACCGCTTCTTCGGAGTACCAGCGGAAGAATTCGGCGGCGTACGCCACTTCTCCGCGGGCGTCGGTCAGGGCCTTGCCGTTTTCGAGGGAGATGAGGTGGGCGAGTTGCTCGCTGCGCTCGGTCATCAGTTCGAAGCAGCGGCGCAGGATTTCGGCGCGGCGGCGCGGCGGCGTCGCGGCCCACTCCGGGAAGGCTGCTGCCGCGGCGTCGACGGCGGCGAGGCCGTCCTCGACGTCGGCGTCGGCGATGCCGGTGATGACGGAAGCGTCGGAGGGGTTGATCACCTCGACGGTGTTACCGCCGCTGGCGTACTGCCAGTTCCCGGCGATCAGCAGCTGGCGGGGCACCGTCAGCCCGTCGACGTCGAGCGGTTCATGGGTTGAAAGAAGTGTCATCAGTGGTCCTTATCCCTGATCAGCGGATGGTGCGGTCGCCGGCGTAGGCGGCGTGAACGATGGAGGTTACGGCGTCGAGATCAAGCCGCACGGGGTTGTTGTCGATGAGCCGCTTGGAGTTCAGCGACAGCTTGGCGATCTGGGCGAGGTCGCTTTCCTGCACGCCAAGGTCCTTCAGCGTCGGAGGCAGCTCGATGGCGGCGATGACCTCGTCGATTGCATCGACGCCTGCGACGGCGGCGGCGCGCGGGTCCAGTCCGCTGATATCGCGCCCCAGGGCTTCAGCGATCTGCGCCAGCTGCGGCTGGATCGCCTCGAAGTTGTAGCGGACGACGTAGGGCAGCAGGAGGCCGACTCCCACACCGTGGGGGGTGTGGGTAAGTGCGCCTACCGGGTACTGGATGGCGTGTGCCGCGGCGGTTCCGGCATTGCTCAGGACGACACCGCCGTAGAGTGCCGCGAGCATCATCCCGGCACGGGCCTCGGTGTTTTCCGGGTCCTTGTAGGCGGTCACCAGGCTGCGGCCCACCAGCCCGATGCCGTTCAAAGCAATCGAGTCCGTCAGGATGTTCTTGCCGACGAAGACCCGTTCCGTGGCCAGCGTGGAAGTGGGTTCCCGGGTGATGGCAGTGAAGGACTCGACCAGGTGCACGAAGGCATCCGCACCGGTGGCGGCCGTCAGGGACGGGGGGCAGGAGTAGGTGAGTTCGGGATCGCACACGGCGGCGAACGGGATGATGTGGGGGCTCGAGATGCCCATCTTCATGCCCAGCTCAGGATCGGAGACGACGGCGATTGCCGTCGCTTCCGAACCCGTGCCCGCTGTGGTGGGCAGAGCGATGACCGGCTTGGTGGGGCCGGGAACGGCGAATTCGCCGTAGTAGTCGCTAGGCTTGCCGCCGTGCGTGAGCAGCACGGACACGACCTTCGCCATGTCCATGCAGCTGCCGCCGCCGAAACCGATGATGACATCGATCTCCTGGCCCTTGAGCTCCTCAACGCAGGCCAGGATCCCCGGCGTCGGAAGCTCTGCCTGGGTATCCCCGTATACCCGTACGGTCAGGTCCCGGTTCTCCAGGCTCCGGACCAGGGCCTGAAGTTCCTCTGAGACGGCCAGCCGCGGATCGGTGCAGACGAGGACGTTGGTCCCGAATTCGGCTGCGATATCGGCGACGGCGAAACGCTGCTGGGCGCCGACGACGACACTCCGCGGCAGCCGCAGGACGCCGAAGGTTGCGGGACGGATACCCGCTGCATGCGCACACGACATTGTGAATGACTCCTAGAGATGGGATGAGCGGGCTGCCCGAAAGGCGCCGCAGATCTCAGCATTCCAGAACCACGTGACACTCACCATGTGATTCCGTGCCATATAAAGCCACTGTACATGTGGTCCGGTGCCATATGCTTTGGTTCGGCGGAAAGCAGGCCCGCTGGTCAGGAACCGCCGGAGCTGACGCCGGCTGTCTTCATCCGCCATAAGCGCAGCGCCACTTGGACGTCAAGGGAACGGCTTCCCCGGCGCCACGGGGCACCGATCAGGGCGTCTATCCGGTCCAGCCGTTGCCTAAGGGTATTGGGGTGGATGTGGAGGGAGTCGGCCGCTTCCTGGATGGCGCCACCGTTTTCCTGGAACGTCCACGCTGTGAGGACCAACTGCGTTCCCCGCCGCTCGTCGTAGCTCAGAAGTGGCCCCAGCTGTGCAGTGAGCAGCTGTCCAGCGAAGGGGCTGTCCATCGCTCCGAGTAACATTCCTGCGGTACCCAGGGCGGCCCGGTCCGCTGCCTCGCCGTTGCGCGAGAGGGCCTGCAGCGCACGGAGGACGGCGTGGGCTTCGGTGTGGGCCGCGGACAGCCGGGCAAAGCCGGTCACTGGTTCTGATGTCCCGACGCTGGCCGTGATGCGGCGTCGTTTCAGCTCGTCAATGATGGACTGGCCGGTGTGTGCGGCACCGCTGGCTTCATTCGGGCGGCTGTCGCGTCGTTCGAAGGGTTCAATGATGCACAAGTGTGATTCGTGCAGGGCGATGATTCCCGGGACCCCGTCGGGTCGATGCCTCAGCACGGAGAGTGCCCGTTGGCGCTGGTCGTCGCTGACCCCCACCACGCGCACCACGAGCTGGAGGTGGTTTGCCAGACCGAACTGCCCGGCCCTGCGGGTAAGCGCTGCCGCGTGTTCAGAGCGGGGGCTGAGCAGGTCATCGATGAGTTCCAGCTGCAGCCGGTATTGGGCGTCCTGGAATGTGCGTTCTAACAGCAGCGACACACTGAGCACCAGGGCGCTGCGTTCCAGGACCGCGAGCCGGGCCGGGCTGAGTTGCTCCGCGACGATGAGGGAGGCGAGGTGCTGGTCGCCCGCTACGGCGGACATGACGGTGTATTTCTTGTCCTTGACCTCGAACTGTACGGCCGCCCTCCTGGCCGCAGACTCCTCAGCGGCGCTCAGGGCCGGGAGGCTACCGAAGTCACCGTCCGATGCGAGCCCCGCCAGCGGCTCGCCCATGGGAGAGACCAAAAAGACAGGAGTGTCCAGGGACTCGGCCAGCAGGTTGAGCAGGTAGGGAAGGCTGCCGGTTGAGGCCAGGGTTTCCATGAGCCGCCGGTCCAGGGTTGAGAGCTCCTCCAGGGCCCGTACGTGGGCCAGGTTCTGCCGCTGTGCTTGGTCCAGTCGGGTGAGGGCGCTGGCCATTTCACTGAAGTAGCGGGCGTTCTCCAGCGCGACGGCTGCGTGCGTACCAATGGATTCCATCAAGGCCACGTCGTCACTGCTGAACTCGTGCGCATGCCTGTCGGCGACCAGGAGCGCGCCGATTACTTTCCCTTCTGCGCGAAGGGGGACACCCATGATCGCCCGGACGCCCTCGGCTGCCACAGCAGTGTCGCTGGACTCCAGATGGGATTTAGACTCGTCCATTAAGTAGTCGGCGCTCTGGGAGGGTGCCTCGCCGGTCGCCACGGCGCCGAGCACGCCTACGCCGAGGGGCATGCGGATGTTGCGGAAGAGAGCGGTCGTTGCGCCGTCGGTCACCCGGACGTAGGACTCACCGCTGCCATAGTCGTTCAGGCTCAAGTAGGCGATGTCGCTGCCGATCAATGACCGGGTGCGCCGGACGATGGCCTTGAGTACTGCCTCGACGTCGCGTATGCCGGTCAGGTCGGTGGCCGTATCGTAAAGGACCCGCAGCAGGCCCTCCCGGCGACTCGCCTCCCACAACTGGGCGTTCAACCGGCGTGCCGCCGCCGCAGTGGACTGGTCAATGGCCCCGGCTTCCAGCCAGGCGGACAGCGTGGTCTCCAGATCACCCGCGGAAACACCATGGTCAAGCATAGCCATGAGTTGGCCGGCACCCTTGGTACCGCCTGACGGGCTTCCACCGCTGTGAACGGCAGAACTGTCATTGGCACCCATGAACCTAATGCTAGTCCGTGGGCCACGCTGCCAGAGTCGGTCACCGCGCAATAACGGCCGGACAGAGCTGCGGACGCTGCAGCGCGCTCGTCCAGCCACTCTCTAGGGAAATGTCCCGGGGAAGCGTGGGATGCAGGATCTTGTCCTCGACGATCTCGTCCACTTCCACGCTGAGCCGCGCAGCTTTGCGGAAGCCGGCCAGGACTCCCAGCAGGCATGCAAGGAATAGCGGGGGAGCGCAAGTGCAACAGGCTCCGCGGCCGCCTGGCAATTTATGCCAGCGGGAAAGGGGCGGCGTCGGGCCTGGGAGAGCACGCCTTCGACAGGGCTTTGGGGACCCGAAATGGATGCGGGCCCGACTCGACCAAGCCGTCGCCGGCAGACCACCCAGCATCTGCGCCTGCGGGCACGAGGGCATCGTTCCCGCCTCGTCGATGCAAGACCCGCGTGCCGTCGGTGCTCAGGCAGGAGGACGTAGGCAACACGGAACCGGGCAGCGTGATCGGGGACATTGCTGCCGGACAGGGCAGGAACGTGGTCCTGAACACCTGCCGGTCAGGCGGTGTAGGGGCCGGTGACGCAGGTGTATTGGGCCCCTGCTGTCTCAAGCCCGAACATCTAAGTACTGGATGATCCTGAGGAGTTCGAATGCGGTACAAACCCCGCGGCTCATACTGGGTCAGCAGAGGGAGTATTACTCATCGTTTGCTTCATCTGGCTGAACCCTGTACTTGGGGCGCGCGCCTAGTTGGAGGGGAAGTTGTAGGAAGCGCCGGAGGCGTGGCTTGCTTCGGGCCAGCGCGAAGTGATGACCTTGCCGCGGGTGTAGAAGGAAACGCCTTCCGGGCCGTAGATGTGCTTGTCGCCGAACAGCGAGGCCTTCCACCCGCCGAAGGAGTAGTAGGCCACCGGCACGGGCAGCGGCACGTTGATGCCGATCATGCCCACATCGACGGAGCGCTGGAACTTCCGCGCCGCGGCGCCGGAGGAAGTAAAGATCGCGGTGCCGTTGCCGTACGGGTTGGCGTTGATCAGCTTGATGCCCTCCTCCAGGTCCGCCACGCGGACCACCACGAGGACGGGGCCGAAGATTTCCTCGGTGTAGGCGGACATCTCGGTCTTGACGTGATCCAGCACGGTGGGACCAACCCAGAAGCCTTCCTCATGGCCGGGGACCACCAGGTCGCGGCCGTCCACCACCATGGCGGCGCCGGCGGCTTCTGCTTCGGTAATGGTCCGGACGATGAAGTCCCGGGAGTCAGTGCTGATGACAGGGCCCATGTCGGCGTCGGGCTCCGTGCCGTTCTTGACCTTGACGTCCAGGGCGCGCTCTTGGACCTTCTTGACCAGCAGGTCGGCGGCGTTCCCGACCGCGACGGCGACGGAGATGGCCATGCAGCGCTGCCCGGCGGAACCGAAGGCGGCGGCGGCGAGGTGGTCGGCGGCGTTGTCGAGGTCCGCGTCGGGCATCACGATGGCGTGGTTCTTCGCGCCACCCAGGGCCTGGACGCGCTTGCCGTGCGCGGTGGCGGTCTCCATGATGTGCTTGGCGACAGGGGTGGAACCGACGAAGGAGATGCCGTCCACGTCCGGGTGGGTCAGGAGACCGGAGACGACCTCCCGGTCCCCGTGCAGGACCTGGAACACGCCGTCGGGCAGGCCTGCCTGCTTCCAGAGCCTGGCCAGCAGCATCGCTGCTGAAGGGACCCGGTGGGAAGGCTTAAGGATGAAGGCGTTGCCGGTGGCGATCGCCATCGGGGCCATCCACAGCGGCACCATGACGGGGAAGTTGAACGGGGTGATGCCGGCAACCACACCGATCGGCTCGCGGAACGAGAACACGTCGATGCCGGTGGAGACCTGATCCGAGTACTCTCCCTTGAGCAGCTGCGGGATGCCGCAGGCAAACTCGATGACCTCCAGGCCGCGGCCGATCTCGCCCTTGGCGTCAGAGAGGACCTTGCCGTGCTCGGCCGTGATCAGCTCGGCGAGTTCGTCCACGTGGGAAGCGACGAGCTCGCGGAACTTGAACAGCACGGCGGTGCGCTTGGCCAGCGAGATGTCGCCCCACGTGAGTGCCGCGGCCTTGGCCGCGGCGACGGTTGCGTCGAGATCCTCGCGGTTGGCCAGCCGCAGCTCGGCGCTGACCTGGCCGGTGGCCGGGTTGTAGACGGGCTTGGTGGCGGTGCCTGTACCTGCAGCCTCGGTTCCGCTGATGAAGTGGTTGATGGTGGAGGTGACGGTCGTCGTGTTCATCGGTTTTGTTCTTCCTGGCTTGAGCATCGGGCGTTCATGCGGCCGCACATGCAATATCTGATTAGAGAGCTGTCTCTTGCCGCCCCGCAGCGGGAGCGAGAGGAGGATGTATTGGGATTGGCTAGGCGTAGATGCTGGCGTAAATGTCTTGGATTTGCTGTGCATCGGGAATGACGGGATTGTTGGCGGGTGAACCGGAGGACAGCGCCTGTTCGGCCATGAGCGGAAGTTTGGATTCCCAAGCATGCCGGTCGATGCCGAAGACCTCTGGGGTGGGAACGTCTAGGTCGGCATTGATCGCATGCAGTTCGGCCACGAGCGCTACCGAAGCTTCTCGGTCGGTTGCTGCTGCGGAGGCTACGCCTAGAGCACGCGCGCATTCGGCATATCGTGACTCCGCGGCAGTTACTGAGAATTCGGTTACAGCTGGAAATAGCATCGCATTCGCCAGCCCGTGTGCCACATGGAAGTGAGCACCTATGGGCCTGCTCATGCCGTGAACCAACGCGACGCTGGAGTTGGAAAAGGCGATACCTGCCTGGGTGGCGGCCAGCATCATGGCCTCCCGGGCTGCCTGGTTCGAGCCATCTTCGTAGACCTTTCGGAGGTTCATCCCGATGGTCTTGATAGCTGACAGCGCGAATGCGTCTGAGAAAGGACTGGCCTTCTTGCTGACAAAGGCTTCAATGGCGTGGGTCAGCGCATCGATGCCTGTATCAGCAGTGAGCCGGGGTGGCATGGACAGGGTAAGCGTGTGGTCAATGACAGCAGCCACAGGCAGGAATGCTGCGCCGACGCACAGCATCTTTTCGTTGGTCTCGGAGTCGCTGATGATCGTAAACTGCGTGGCTTCGGAACCACTTCCTGCTGTGGTGGGAATTGCGACAACGGGAAGCGCAGGGCCAATGTTGTTCCTCGGTGCCTTGTAGTCCCGCATCTCGCCGCCTTGCCGGCTTAGGATTCCAAGAGCTTTGGCTGTATCGATTGCGCTACCGCCGCCGAGACCGATGATGATGTCAGCCTCGTGTTCGTGAACCGCTCTCACACCGTCGCTCAGGGAATCGGTGGTGGGATCAGGAACCGTTCCTGAGAATACGGCGACACTCAGCCCGGACTTCCGCAGAGTTTCGGTCAAACTGCCAACCACGCCGGAAGCAACCATATAGGCGTCGGTGACTACAAGCGGGCGGCGCCCTCCGAGGTCGCTGACTAAGGAGCCCGCCTCGTGGATGGCTCCCCCGCCTACTCGCATTAGGCGGGGAAGTGCAATGCTGGCAACCATGAAACACCTTTGTTTGAACACGCCCCTCGCATAGGGCGGTATGTATTGGAATTGCTTCCACGCTCTCATGGTACGGATGCCCAAACAATGACCAAAAGTGCCCATTGGTGTGCATTTCTGCACGATACGATAATCAGATGATCTCTGCTGACGACTTACGCTTCTTCTTGGAGGTATCCCGTACGGGCAAGCTGGTGGCAGCGGCACGTGGACTGGGCGTTGACCACACGACGGTGGGTCGCCGCATCACCCAACTTGAAAAGGCCAGTGGCGCGAGATTGTTCGTGCGCGTCCCGGGAGGGTGGGAGCTCACGGAAGCCGGGGAACGCCTGGCTATCCATGCCGAGGCTGTGGAATCATCCCTGCTGGCCGCCGCCGAGGAACTCGGGTCCTCGGCAGGGCGGCTATCCGGCACCTTGCGGATTGCCGCCCCTGATGGGTTCGGAGCTTTCGTACTCAGCCCGGGACTGGGTAATCTACGAGCACGGTATCCCGACCTCAAAGTGGAAATAGTCACGGCCACCCGCCTCAACCTGTTGGCCTCAAAGGAATTTGATGTCGGCATCTCGCTGGCACGGCCGACGATCCGGGGGGTTGAGTCTTTCGAACTTGCAGAGTATCCGCTCGGCCTGTATGCAAGCGCACAGTACCTTCAACGACACGGGCCCATATCTAACGTGGATGAGCTCCTCAAGCACTCCGTCATCGGCTACGTGGATTCGCTTCTGGACATTCCTGCGCTGCGATTTCTGGACGCAGCACTCCCTGGAGTCCGGCCGGCCATCCAAACGAACAACATCACGGGGCAATGGATGGCCGCAGTTGCGGGGCTGGGTGTTGCAGTCCTTCCCTTTTTCATTGCTGAGCCTGATAGCCGGCTCGTCCATATCCTGGATAAATCGGTAGCTATTCGGAGGAAGTACTGGCTGGCTGTTCCTCGTGAGCTGCAGCGGTTGGCCAGGATCCGGGCGGCCCATCAGGAACTCATGGAGCTGGTCCTCGCCCATCCATATCTTGAGGTAACTTCTTCCATTCCGCACTAGCGATTCATGGAACCGTCCGCCCGAAGCTCCGCCCTCTTCGGCCGCTGCGCTGGCAGCAAACACTTCGCCGAGGATCGGGTGCCCGACGATACGAACTTGCGGCGGATGTGCTCGTTCACGAAACCCAGACCGGGCTCACGAGCGGATCGACCAGCCACGTGGCGGCTGTCCATGCCGATACCCGGGCTGACCCCGCCGCCGGCCTCGTCCACGCCGCTGGTGACATTGGGCAACCGCTGTCCGCCTGAATCCCGCGCCAGCTCCTTGAAGCTGACCTACTGCGTCACTCCGGTGACCCTGTCCCGGACAGTTACGTCATACCCGGACTCGTGGAGCCCAGCCTTACTGTGACAGGTCATTCGTCGCCAGATTCTCCGCCGTTGAAATGAACGGGACGTAGCGTGGGCCGGCGCTGAACGCTGGCTGATTGCTGTCCCGGTCCACTGAACGCCGCCGCCGTTTACGCTAACGAGCTAGGTGAAGCCGGGCACTACACTCCCCAGCCCCTCCAGGAAGAATCAGGGCTGCCGCTGCAACTGCCGCCATGACCCTCAGTGGCGTCCTGCCCGGGCCATGCGACTGGTCCCCTTTGTATGGTGGGTGTCATCGCCCGCCTTCGGTCTACGATGCCATCTCAAACCAACGCCTACAATCAGCAAGAATGATCCGCCGCAACAAGCGCCGGCCTCCACCCGTCGAGATGCCCGGCCTGTTCTCGAGGCTGGCAGCTGCGCCTTGGACAGAAATGTCCATACCTGTGATTGCAAGTGCCACACCCTCATTTCTGGGTGATGGGGGCTGTGGTCCCGGCGCTCCGTCCTGACGGGAGTCGAGTCAATCCAAGGGGCGGTGCACCCGGGGCCTTGCGCTAATAGCTCCGACAGTTGCTACAAGGATTGCGCCCCAGCAGTCCCTTGGAAGGGAAATTCTGCGCTTACTCAATTCCTTCCTCGTCGCTGAAGATGTCGCTGCGCGGCGTGTATCTGGACTGTTTTTGTGTTGCCTCGTGCTTTGGGTTGTGGGGGTGACGGTACGGGCCGCTGCTGATGATCCGGTCGGTGTTGATGTGGACTGACAACGTCCCGCGTCCGGCTGCGAGTCATTAACTGACCGTCACCGCGGCCGCTGCATTTTTGCCTACCGGGCGCCCCGGGATTTCCGGACGGCTCTAGCAGAAAAGTCCCAGGTTGGGTCCCGGTTTGCCCACTTGGCTCCTGACACTGAAATGTAGGTCATCTTGGGTGGCCTTCTGGCCCACGAAAGAGATCAAGGGCTGGTAGCGGAACGTCGCCCGGTCGACCACACAAATACGAACGCCGCGGCGACCGCAAATGCAACACCCGCGAAAGAAAGCAGCGGGTTGTCCCCGGGGGGAAAAGCCGCTATCCAGGCATAGGCAACCGCCATGCCCGAGAACTTGATCATGTTGTGAATTCCGATCCCCAGGCCGGATCTTCCGGGAGGCGACGCTGCCAGCGTCTCGGCCGACAAGCTTTGGACGACTGATATTCCAAAGCCGGCAAGGGTGAGCAGAAGAGTCGCGGTCACAATGATCGCCCCCGGCGTCGGCAGGAGATACACCACTCCCATGCCGATAGCAGCGACCATGTTAGCCAGCAAACCGAGCCTTATCGTCCCATTGATCGATAATCTACGGCACAGAAGACCTGCCATTGGACCGCCCAGGCTCATGGCAATCGCAAGGCAACAGAGAACGACGCCGATGACGTCCGGTCGGGTGTCAAGGTGCGCCGACAGAAATAAGGGTGTGGCTACGAGGAAAGATCCCATCGCAAACATCGCCGCAGCCGCTCCTGCTGCACTTCCGGCAAAGCGGCGATCGATCAGATGGCGGGGGTCGATAAGCCCATCAGGATGTTGCCTGGCTACCCAAACGAAGCCCACGAGCAGGACGCTGCCCAGGAGTCCGCTGAATATCGCCGGAGCTGGCAGCGTCCGCTGTGCCAGCAGCGTAAAGCCGACGACGACTCCTGTGGCTCCGGCGCCCAGCAGAAAGAGGCCAGCAATATTCGTCGGGACCATGCGGTCGATTACTGACGGCAAAGCCGCCAGGAGGAGGCAAAACATTAACGCGCACAGCAGCGAATGCACAATGAACACAGCCCGCCAGCCCAGCGTCTGACTTATGGCCCCGCCGGCCAGAGGTCCCAAAACCTGACCGATACCCAATGCCGAAGCCCACAAGGCAAGTGAGCGTCTGCGCAAGGAAGGCCAGAGTACGATGAGCGATTTCTGTACACCGGAGGCAATGAAACTTGTGGCCAGTCCCTGTACCGCACGCACCGAAACCAGCATGCCTACTGTGTCTGCCATGAAACCCACGACGTCTGCGGCCACCATCAGCCCGAAGGCCCACAGCAGCATCCGCCGGTTTCCGAAACGGTCGCAGCACCATCCCGCCACCGGGACTGCGACGGTCAGGACCACAGTGAAGGCGCTGACCATCAGGACTATTTCAGCGACTGTCGAAGAAAGTTCCGCCCTGATGATCCCCAGGGGCGCGTTAAGTATGTTGCTGGACAGTGTGGCCAGCGTAGAGGACCCCAGCAACCCCCAATATGCAAGCCTCGTGGGCTGGTCGGCCAGCAGCCGCAGAGGTTTCGTAAGGCGCCATATGCCCACTTGCCTGCTCACGGCCCAACCCGACAAGGCGGCGGCTTGGACCGCTGCAAAGACCGAGATTGGCGCGGGCGAAAGTCAGGGCTCGTCATTGCTGTCAGAGATCCCGCCAGAGCTCAGGCTGTACGAATCATCAGCGGAGACAACTGCACCGACAACCGAGCGCCTGTCCTGTCCCAAATCGTCTGCGGCGTAAAGCCTCGGACCGGTGTGCGGTCAATTTCATGGATAAAAATACCGTGGCAGTTTTGGGCGACGAGGTAGGGATCAACGGTCGCGATCAGGGCACCCTGGCTTTGGCCCTCGGCAAGGATAGCTCCGACCATGCGGATCGACCGGTCGCCCTGGGCGATGTTCCGCGCTCCGGTCACGCTGCCGACCTGGAAACCTTCCCGCATGTAGAGCGCGGCGTTATCCGGGTTACGCCGGTAGAACTCGCAGCGGGCACGGTAGATGCTGTAGATACGATCGCAGTACGCCTGTCCGTCATCACGCTTAAGGGATCCGGAGGATGCCAGCACGGCATCCTCCCTCTCGATCTTGGTCAGTATGGCGTCCATCTGATCTCCGTACACCATCATCAGGAGTTCGCGTTTGCTTCCGATGTAGCGGAACAGCGTTGCTTCACCAATTCCTGCGAGCTCTGCGACCTCCCGCGTGGTAATTTTTTCGATGCTCCGCTCGCTGAGGAGCTGCTCGGCAGCGGCCCTGATCCGCTCGGCCTTGCCCAGTTTGGACCGTTCCCGAAGGCTCAGCTGCTGCTTCTTGCCAATCACCGCTGTTACCTGCTTTTGGCTCACGAGTGCTGCCCCTTTGAGAGTCTGATCCGAAACATTCAACCCAGTAAATCAGAAGCCGCCCGGGGAGGCCATCGACTCGGGGACGTTGGAGGCAGGGCCACCGAGAGACCGCTCCAGGTTTACGAGTTCTTCGGCGACGGATGCGTCGATGAAGACCTTGCCATCTCCGGCCGATTCGCGGGCGTTCCATTCAGGCTCGCCGGGAGTGAACACGGCGTTGACACCCGGTGCGCGGCGCGAGGTGCGCACCCGATCAGCCATGGCGGCCACCTGATGGCGGAATTCGTCCGGGTCCGTGAAGGCCCCGATATTCAGGGCCAGAAAGAAGTGGGAACAGTCGTTGGGTTTTTCGGGCCCCGTATACAGTCCCTGAACCCCATCACCCCAAGCACCACCGGAGAGTATTCCGGTGAGAACGTCCACCATCATGGCCAGGCCAAAGCCCTTGGGGCCGCCCATGGGAAGCAAGAGTCCGCGGATCGCTTCGGCGGGATCCGTCGTCGAGGATCCGTCCGGCGCCGTCGCCCAGGATTCCGGGATGCGGGTCCCGTTCTGCTCGGCTGATTTGATTTTGCCAAACGCCGCTTCTGAGAGGGCCATGTCAAGAACAAGGTGGAGTCCGTCGGCGCTCGGCGCGCCGATGGCCAGCGGATTGTTGCCCACGACGGCTTCAGCTCCGCCGATGGCGGCCATGAGCGGACGCGTGTTTGCAGCAGCTATGCCGACGTAGCCGGCGTTCGCCGCCTGCAGCACATACCGGGACGCGGCACCGAAGTGAAAGCCGTGTCTGACTGATACCGCGCCCACGCCGAACGTCCCAGCTTTCTCCATGGCCAGCGCCATCGCCTGGTCAGACGTCAGCGAACCGAGGGCGTGGCGGGCATCCAGCACACAAACCGCACCCTGCTCCCGCACCACCTCTGCCCGCTCATGCTGAGAGACTGAGCCGGCCCGGATGCGCTCAACGTACATAGGCACACGCATCGTGCCGTGGGACCGAACACCGCGGAGGTCCGCCTCCACCAGCGAATCGGTGACGCTTGCCGCCGAGGCCGGAGAGTAGCCCAGCGAGCCGAAGATGCACTCGACCATCGACCGAAGCCAGGATTCCTCAACGGAAACCAAGTCTGCTGACATGGTCATCGTCCGCCGGCGAACATCGGCTCGTCTTGGTTCGAATGGGTCTTCACAATATAACCGGCATCCTTGAAGGTCCCGTTTTCCTTCCGGAACTGGCTCATGAAATCCGGCCAAAGCGTGGTCAGCCGGCCATTCCGGGGGTCAACGTACCAGCTTTCGCAGCCTCCTGAGAGCCAGACGGTGCCTTGGGCGCGTTCATCAATGGTTTTCACGTACTCTTCCTCAGCCTCGGCGGTTATCTCGAGGGAAGAGACGGAGTTCTGCTGCATGTACTTTATGGCCCCCGCTATGTAGGAGATCTGGGTTTCGGCCATGTAGATGATCGATCCTGCGCCCAGGCCGGTATTCGGTCCAAGCATCACAAAGAGATTTGGAAATCCGCTGACTGTGGTGCACGCGTAGGCCTGTCCGCCGTTGCTCCAATGGTCTGCGAGCAAGCCACCGGATTTGCCGTATATCCGGTGGGAAATGGGAAGGTCGCTTGCCTCGAATCCAGTGCTCAGGATGAGGACGTCCAGCTCGTGGCGTTCACCGGTCCGGGTGATGACGGCGTTCCCTTCGATGTGGCTGATCCCGTCCGTTTCCAGGGTGACGTTGGATCGGCCCAGGGCGGGGTAGTAATCGTTGGAAATCAGGATCCGCTTGCAGCCGATCGCGTAGTCCGGGGTGAGCTTTTCATACAGATCCGGGACGGTAACTTGGGTTTTGCGGTGGTTGTCGGCGACTTCGGTGATCTGGTCGATGAAGGCGGGGACGCCCCGGCGCTGGGGGAACCGTGCCTCGTTGCCCCAGAAAAGCTCATCCCTAATCGCCTGTGCCGTGTGGGGAAACTTGCGGAACATTCCGCGCTCGGCGTCGGTATAGAAGTAGTCCAAGCGGGGTATGACGTAAGGAGCGGAGCGCTGAAAGACTGTCAGGTGAGTGGCAGTTTCCGCGATTTCCGGAACGATCTGGATCGCGGACGCGCCCGAACCAACCACTCCGATGCGTTTGCCCTCCAGCTCGACACTGTGGTCCCACTGCGCCGAGTGGAAGATCTCGCCTGTGAAACTGTCGATTCCCTTGATGTCGGGGAACTTTGGATCCGAGAGGTGGCCGGACGCCGTGACCAAGGACTTGCCGGCGAAGGTTCCCCTCGGTGTGGAGACGATCCAGCGTTCCTGGGTCTCGTCCCAGCGGGCGTCAAGCACTTCAGCCCCAAAACGGATATGCGGGATGAGTCCTTCTTCGCGGGCGGCAGCCTGCAGATACTGAAGAATCTCGGGCTGGGTGGCGTAGACCCTCGACCAGTCCGGGTTAGGGCGAAAGGAGTACGAATACAGATGCGACTGAATGTCACACGCCGCGCCCGGATACGTGTTGTCACGCCAGGTCCCGCCGACGTCCTCTGCGCGCTCCAGCATGACGAATGACGGGTTGTTTTCACGAATCAGTTGGATGCCCATGCCAAGACCGGAGAAACCGGTGCCGACGATGATCACATCGACGCTGTTCAACGGATCATTTTCGTGGCTTCGGCCGGCTTCGGCCGATACTGCGGTGTCAGTCGTTTTCATCGGTAGTCCTCGTTTCTGTGATTCTGACTCAAGCGTGGACGGGAGCCAGCACGGCCCCGGCATCATCGGAAGCATGTCCCTGGACGAAATCGTCGATCCGGGTGAAAAGTTCAGCAGGCCGCTCATGGACCACTGCGTGCCCACTGGAAATTTCAACAAAACGCGAGTCATCAATCGCGCCGAACAGCGCGTGACTGTGTCGAATAGGCGCCATCTGATCATCGGAGCATCCGATGACCAGCGTCCGTGCCCGGACGGCTGACAGTTTGGCGGATATGTCCACGGATCTGTTGAGGCGCATCTTGCGCGCCCGGCTGGGGCCGGCCTTAATGCCCGCAATGAGCTTTTGGAGCTCGGCCGGCGGGCGCGTGGCCACGAACCGGGAGCTGAAAGCGGTGAGGAGCATGAACTCGGGCAATGCCCCGGAGTCCGAATCGTGAAGCTGCTGCCAGACGGAGTTCCGCAGCTTCTGCTGCTCGTCCGTTTTCATCCACCCCGCGACCAGAACAAGGTTCCGGACCAGTTCGGGCTGTTCAGCTGCCACCACAGCGGCGACGACAGCCCCCAGAGAATAGCCCACCAGGGTCACCGGCCTGCCCGGCGAAAGTTTGTTGATAACTGCTGACGTCTGACCGACAAAGTGGTCCAAGGCCAGCGGGCCGGATCCCTCCGGAATTTCGTCGACGAAGTCGAGGGCGATCACGCGGTGCCGGAAGGACAACATGGGCAGCAGGGCGGCGAAGTTGTTTTCCGCGCTTCCTCCTGTCCCGTGGAGTAGGACAATAGGCGCCCCGCCTCCGGGCTTATCGCCGGAGTCGTAATACTTGACCTCGACGCCGTCAGCTCTGACGGTGCCCTCGGTTATGCCCGGATAAAAACTCACGCTGCTTCCTTTCACCACGCGTCGCGGAACGGAACTATCTAAACTTTTGATAGAGCACTCACAATGAAGTGTACTATCATTAGTACCATGGTTGTGGTGCCGCTCACAACCCAATTTAGGTTCTGCCGAGGGAGTTATTTCATGAGCGTAGAAAACCAGCTGCGGATGCGAGCGGTTAGCCCCGCTGTCTGGGGGCCGCCCGAAGTTCTCCGCGAAATCGAAGTGGACAGGCCCTCGCCACAGCCTGGCGAAGTGCTGGTGCGGGTCAAAGCAATCGGGGTGAATCCCACTGATTGGAAGAGCCGCGCTACCGGCGGCAGGAAGCTGTGGAAGAACCCGCCAATCCTGGGGTTCGATGTCTCCGGTGTTGTTGAGGAAGTGGCCGAAGGTTCAGTTCTCTTCCATCCTGGTGATGAAGTCTTCGGAATGCCTCTATTCCCTCAACAGGCAGGTGCCTACGCTGAGTACGTTGCCGGGCCGGCCCGGCAATTCGCCCACAAACCAACCGGCCTGGATCATGTCCACGCGGCTGCGCTTCCCCTGGCCGGGCTTACCGCGTGGCAGTCCCTGGTTGATGCCGCCGGCGTGCAGGCCGGCCAGCGCGTGCTCATCCACGCGGCTGCCGGCGGCGTGGGTCATCTGGCGGTACAGATTGCAAAGGCCTTGGGAGCCTACGTCATCGGCACTGCCCGGCGATCCAAACACGAGTTCGTACGCGGCCTGGGAGCCGATGAAGTGCTGGACTATACCGAGACCGACGTCGCCGAAAGCCTGGACAAGGTAGACATTGTTATTGATACGATAGGCGCCGGAACCGGACAGCACTCCATCGGTGCTCTGCGCCCCGGCGGGATCCTCGTTTCCCTGATTCCCCGCAGGCACGGCCCCACGGCAGCAGCGGCCTCCGCTGCTGGCGTCCAGTACACCTTGGTGGTTGTCGAACCCGACCGCGAAGGGCTGAGGGCGCTGGCCCTGCTGGTTGAATCGGGAGAGCTCCGCCCCCACGTCTCGGCCGTCCTGCCTTTGTCGGACGCTCGGGTCGCCCACGAAATGGGTGAGACCGGACGCACGACGGGCAAGATCGTCCTGACGCCGTAGCCTTTGCGGGCATTTACGACAACGAACCCTGCAATGGGGCAGCCGCCCCTTCCCGCATCCGGGAAGGATTGCACAGTGTCAAAAGCTGTGCCGCGTCGGCGCGATTCTCCATGGTGAATAAAAAATTCGTCAAGGCTTCCATGGCCTCCCACGAAAGTCCGGACGCCGGCAGGAGATCGCGGGCCAGGTCAAGAACACCACCCCGGTCGTACTCGACCGCACGGGCAGGGCCCGAACTGATGCTGCGGCCGTCAAGCAAGCGGATCTGCACTGCCGCCCGATGATCCGCTGGTTGGGCTGGCATCGTATCCAGGGCTTGTTCAGGCCTACTCTCAAATTTAACCTTTGCAGCAGCCTTCAGCACGGCCGGATTTCCGTGATCCGCCAGATGGCTGACGTCGAGGCCTCCGTGGACGAGCGCCACCCCCAGGGAGAACTGCATGCTCATCATGGCGGCCGTAGGTGTGGACGGCCGGCCCGGCGCATCGACCCCCGGGTAGCTCCTGTCGCTATCGGCCAAGGAGACGACGATTTCGACGACGTCCCCGGCCGTGAAACGGTGGCTTTGTCGGAGCTCAAGGACTCTTTGAACGGCAGCCTGGTTGATCGCGCACACAGGGTACGGCTTGAGAAGGACATCGCTGATCGCCCATTTCCCTAAGCCGCCCAGGATTGCGTTCCGGTCCGTGCGCTCTTCATCCGCAAACGCCCTGTAGAAACCCGCGGTTCCTTCCAATGCATCGGGTGCGCCCGCCGCTCCTTCCTCTGCCAGCATTGCGGCGTTGAATCCGTTCCTGGCGGCGGCAGCTGTCTGATAACGCCATTCGTCAGTTCCGCGCTTCCACATTTGCGTGATGCCTGCTGAGGAACTGGCCGCAATGGCAAGCGCATTGGCGATTTGCGTCGGCCCTCCCCCGCACGCCTTCGCGACTGCGCCCGCCCCGGCGAAAGGTCCATACAGGCCCGTGGGCCGGAACCCCCGCCGTGTGGTGGCACTTACCGAACTCCGGCCGATGGCTGCGCCCACCTGATAGCCGCCAATCATGGCCACCAGGAACGCGCGGCCGTCCAAGGATCGGTTCTCCGCCACGGCCAACAGCGGCGGTATTACGCAGCTGCCGAAATGACTTACTGAGCCGGGGTGTTCATCGTGCTGGGCGCGTGCGCCCATGAGCAATGAGTTCGTGTATACGCTCGCCTCATTCGGACCGCGCAGGCCATCGGTCAGCCGGGTCGCTGTCGCCGCGCGGGGCGCACCATCCGGCCAGGCCACCCGGTCTTGCCCGGGAACGCTGAGGTTTCGCGCCCCGAGGGCAACAACGAGGTTATGGCAGAGAACGGTCTTGGCCTGTTCAACAACGGCCACTGGCAGTTGCTCGAAGCGCAGGCCGTCCAGATGGGCCGCCAGACCGGCGATGATGGATGATTTATCTTCAGCGGTCACGGCACAACTCTCTGTCCTGATGAAATGGCATCCTAGCTGAGGGGCGTCCGGCCCGATGCAGTCCGCTATTCGGCGGCCACCTTCTCCTGCTTGCTGGCACCGAACCGTGCCGCCAGTCGCCGCCGGCGTTTGCCGACAAACCCGAGGATCACTCCAGCGCCCAGTGCAATGAAGATTGTCAGTGATATTGGGTCGGTCACGAAGATGGTGAAACTGCCGCCGGAGAGCAGGAGCGACTGCCGGACGGAGCTCTCGAGGATCGGTCCAAGAACGAAGGCAAGCACCAGAGGGCCCGGATCAAAGCCGGTCTTTTTCATGAGCCAACCGATAATGCCGAACACGAGCACCACCCACATGTCGAACACGTCATTGCTGATCGAGAAGACACCGACCATGACAACCAGCAAGGCAAACGTGACGAGGATACCGGCACGGATCCGGAGCATCTGGACGAAGAACCCGACCAGGGGAATGTTCAGCGCAAGCAACATCAGGTTGCCGATGAACATGGACGCAATGACCCCCCAGAAAACCTCAGGGTTGTTCGTCATCATCTGCGGTCCGGGCGTAATGCCGTGGACCAGCAACGCCCCGAACAGCAACGCGAGAACGACATTTGAGGGGATTCCAAGCACGAGCAGCGGGATGAAGGCCGAGGTCGAGGAGGCATTATTGGCCGTTTCGGGCCCGGCGACGCCTTCGATAGCGCCATGTCCGAATCTGCTGGGATCTTTGGCCCGGCGTTTCTCCATGGCATAGGACGCCAGGGAGGAAAGTACCCCGCCGCCGCCCGGGAGGATCCCGATGAAGAAGCCAAGCACGGAACCACGTGCAATGGCGCCTGACGAGTCCTTGAGGTCCTTGCGGGACGGCCAGATGTTTTTGATTTTGGAGGTGAAGGCCTGTACTTTCTCCGTTTGCTCCAGGTTGTACAGAATCTCACCGACACCGAACAGCCCCATGGCGACGGCCACAAAGTCCAGTCCGTCGAGCAGCGACGTCTGACCAAAGGTGAAACGAGGCTTGCCCGTCACCAAGTCCTGGCCAATGGCTGAAAGCAGGAGCCCCACCGCGGCCATGCACAGCGCCTTGATCGTGGATCCTGTGCCCAAGGAGGTTACGAGGAAGAGTCCCAGGACCATGAGCGCCACGAAAGCGGGAGGGCCGAAAGCAAGCGCCGCATCAGCCAGCACGGGAGCAAGCAAAACCAGGCCGATGACGGACACGGTCCCGCCGATGAAGGAGCCGATCGCGGAGATACCAAGGGCCGGTCCGGCACGGCCTTGCCTGGCCATCTGATAACCGTCAAAGGTTGTCACTACGGAGGCGGCTTCACCGGGCAACCTCAGCAGCACCGACGTTATTGTTCCCCCGTACATGGAACCGTAATAGATACCGGCCAGCAGGATGACGGCAGCAGTGGGGTCAAGGGTGAGCGTCACGGGCAGAAGCAGCGCGATCGTGGCTGTCGGCCCGAGTCCGGGCAGGACGCCGATTGCAGTACCCAATGCCACGCCGATGAATACATACAGTAGGTTCATGGGGTCAAATGCCACCGAGAACCCCAGGGCGAGGTTGTTCAACGCGTCCATATCAGACTCCAAAAGCCGAGAAGAGTGTAACGACGACGTCCCTAGGGAAAGGAACGCCCAGTGCCACTACGAACAGAAAGTGCATGACCACCGCTCCCGCGACGGCGAGCGGGACCGCCAGCCGCCATGGTTCCTCGCCAAAGGTCTTCAGCCACAGCGTGAGCATCAGAAACGCCGGGATGAGGAAACCGATCATCTGGAAAAGTACGATGAACGCTCCCAGGCTCGCCAAGCCCGCGGCAATTCCCAGGGCGCGGCGGTTCCACTGCTCGCACTCCGACGGGTCCTGGACAAAGAAGAGAACGGCCGCGGTTACCGTCAGAAACACTCCGACGATGAACGGCCACAAGCCGGCTCCCGGCTTGTTCAGCTGCCCCAGTGACAGCTGGTATGCACCAACCATCGCGGCCACACCGACCAACAGCAAGATGATGGGAATTACACGGGGCCATTGCGAGCGGGCGGGCTTCGCAGACACCGTGACCTCCTGGGTCGCCTTGCTCCCTGCTGTGGAAGTCATGATGCTGTGCATTCCTTTCCGCGACTTATTTCTTCAAAATGGTCTTGTAGACGGTTGCGCCCTCGTCGAGGATCCCCTTGAGAGCTTCGGCGTCATCGAACTTCTCAGGGACGAAGCGTTCCCCGATGATCTCGACCGCTTTCGCGTCCTTGAGGCACGTCTCCAGGCTCCCGGCCAGTTTGGAGGTAGCCTCCTCCGGCAAGCCGGCAGGGCCAGCCAATGCGTACGTGGTGACGGCCAGGGTCAGGTCCTGATAACCAAGATCGACGAGGGTGGGCGTGTCCGGCAGGTGTTTCTGCCGCTTTTCAGAGGACACGGCAAGCGCCCTAAATGAACCGTCCTCGATCCGGGCGGAGACTTCGGGAGCATCGTTGATAAATGCCGCGTCCGCGTGGCCGCCCAACAGAGCTGTTGTCGCTCCCGCGCTGCCATCGAAGGGCACCACCGTGATGTCTACTCCGTACTGGTCCTCGAGCCGCTGCAGTTCTATTGCCTGGGGGGTGGACGAGCCGGATACGCCGATGTTGAGCTTGCCAGGATTGGCCTTGGCTGCGTCGATGAAAGCCTTGGCGTCCTTGTAGGGAGAGTCCTTCCCGACCACCAGATTCATGGGTACATGGGAAATGACACCGATCGGAGTGACGTCGTCTTTCGAATAATCAAGATCGTTGACAAGCGGTGTCAGGACAGTCATTCCCGTCGAAACAATCGCCACTGTGTGTCCGTCGGCTTTCGAGGTGATCAGCTTCTGCATTCCCAGCGCCCCCGAACCGCCCGCCACGTTTTCGGCGACCACTGACTGACCAAGCTCCTTGCCCAGGCACGGGGCAAGAGCGCGGGCAGTAACGTCGGTCGGTCCTCCGGCGGCATAGGGAATGATGAAGCGAACCGTCTCGCTCGGATACCCGCTACCGGATTGGGCTGCCCCGGGAGTGTTGCCGCAGCCTACGACTGCAACCGACATAATTCCAACGCTGGCAAGTACACCAGCCGTGCGGGCGATTTTCTTATTCATGAGGTCTCCAGTCGTGGTGTGAGCTTCGTTGCTTACTCGACAGCTAATAGAAGTGCACTATCAAAACTTCCGTTTCACTGAGGTTAGGGGAAGGATTGGATGTAAGTCAAGTCACATCCATGCATATGTAGTGTGTGCGAATTGGTCACCTCGAACTTCCTCTCCTAACCGAAAAGTGGCGGAAGCCGTGACTCAGGTGCCCCACCATTGCCATCTCGACTGCCCTCTGCTTAACTGGATCTCTAAATCGGACCACACTCTCAGGATGTCGAAATCCGAGGGAACCGTGTTTTGGGCTCATCATCGAAATCAGGACGGAATTATGAAAGAACGTGTACTTGTCACTGGCGGAGCGTCCGGAATCGGGGCGGCGATTGTTGACCGCTGTCTTGAGGAGGGCTACGAGCCCGTCGTGATCGACCGTGTGGGCGCCGGCCTGAGAGCCGACTTGTCCGACAGCGAGGCCACCGCCGCCGCACTGCAACTGGCTTTGGCAGACGGGCCGATCCACCGACTCGTCAACAACGTCGGCATGATAAGAGTGGCTTCGATCGAAACAGTCAGCATGGAAGACCTTGACCTGATGTGGTCGCTCAACGTGCGCACCGCCATACAGTGCCTGCAGGCAGTCCTGCCCGCTATGAAGGAACGCGGGTTCGGGCGCGTAGTCAACATCTCTTCCCGTGCGGCATTGGGTAAGGAGGGAAGAACAGCGTATGCCTCATCGAAGGCGGCGTTGCTGGGGCTAACCAGAACCTGGGCATTGGAACTGGGCCAGCACGGCGTAACCGTCAATGCAATTGGCCCGGGACCAATCCGGACTGCGATGTTCGAAGCGGCAAATCCGCCGGACGCGCCCGGTACGCGAGCGATCATCGACTCCATCCCGGTGCAACGGATGGGGGAGCCCGAAGACATCGCCAACAGTGTGGCGCATTTTCTCGACGATCGATCCGGTTTCGTCACTGGGCAGACACTATATGTGTGCGGCGGCAAGACGGTGGGCATTGCGGGAATCTGATCTCCCCGGCCCACGTTCGAACGGCAATAACAACGCCCTGCCGAGTAAAACCCTGGCAGCAGCAACTTACTGGAGGATTCAATGAAGGCAGTGCGCGCAAGGAAACCGGGGGGCCCGGAGGTACTTGGTCTTGATGAGGTCCCCATTCCCGTCCCGGCGCCCGGCGAAGTGCTCATCGATGTGGCCGCCGCCGGACTCAACCGGGCCGATTCGTTGCAACGCGAAGGCAATTACAAGCTGCCTGACGGTGCCAGCGATGTTCTCGGCCTGGAAGTCTCCGGCACCGTCTCGGCTCTGGGAAGGGGTGTTACACAGTTTTCCGTCGGCGATGGGGTAGTGGCACTGCTCACCGGTGGCGGCTATGCGGAGCATGTCGTGGCTCCCGCAGGCCAGGTGCTGAAGGCTCCCGCAGGCCTCCACATCGTGAGCGCCGCAGCCCTGCCGGAAACAATGGCCACCGTCTATTCCAACCTCTTTATGTCGGCGCGGCTTGTTCGTGGGGAGACGGTTCTGATCCACGGTGGAGCAGGCGGCATAGGAACGACTGCCATCCAGTTGGTGAAGGCCCTCGGAGGCAATGTTGCTGTTACGGCAGGATCGCAGGAAAAGCTGGCCGCGGCCGCGGCCCTGGGCGCGGACATTCTGATCAACTACAAGGAAAAGGACTTTGTCGCCGAAATCAAGGCAGCTACGGCCGGGCGGGGCGCCGACGTCATTCTGGACGTGGTTGGCGCGGACTACCTGTCCCGCAATATCGACGCCCTAAACTTTTCCGGCCGACTGGTCATCATTGGGCTGCAAGGCGGAGCGAGAACCGAATTCGATATCCGGTCATTGATGGCCAAGCGCGCCAGTGTGATCGGCACGCTGCTGCGACCGCGGCCGGTGGAAGAGAAAACTGCCATCATGGCGGCGCTGGCCGAGCACGTCTGGCCGCTGGTCGCTGCAGGCATGATCGAGGTGCCCATAAGCAGGACCTTTCCCCTCGCTGAGGCGGCCGCCGCGCACAGGTACTTCGATTCGGGCACCCACATCGGCAAAGTGCTACTTACGGTCTAGCGGTACCAAACGGCCACGGGAACAGGTCTGGCGCCCAAACTCCGCGACCCGGCCGGGCGAGGTGAACATTGGCCCCGCCTTCATGATCACCGGCCACCCCTGGCCATCGACGGAGATTACACCATCATCCGCTAAACCGGTCCGGTCCATCCGAACTGCCCCGAACCATCTTTCAAGGAGGATCTTCATGACAAGCA
Source organism: Pseudarthrobacter sp. MDT3-1 (assembly GCF_054510755.1). Taxonomy (NCBI): domain Bacteria; kingdom Bacillati; phylum Actinomycetota; class Actinomycetes; order Micrococcales; family Micrococcaceae; genus Pseudarthrobacter; species Pseudarthrobacter sp. MDT3-1. The sequence continues at coordinate 68,890 of NZ_JBTNDX010000018.1, forward strand.
TCGACACCATCACAACCGCGGCCGTTGTCGGCTCGGGCTACATGGGAGGGGGAATCGCCCAAGTTCTGGCGATGCACGGCTACAAAGTCGCGTTGGGCGACGTCGACGGCGAGACGGCCGAACGCGCACGCTTCAGGCTCGTTGAACAGGCACGGGGATTCGAGGCCCGCGGGTTGTTTCCGGAAGGGGCCTCCGAGGTCATCGAAGGAAACCTCGCCGCTGCGGACAGCATAGAAGAAACCGTGGCCGCGGCGAACTACATCGCCGAAGCGGTTCCTGAAGAACCCGCATTGAAGGCCGGTATCCTCCGCAGGATCTCGGCCGCCGCACCGCCCACAGCGGTCATCGCCTCTAACACCTCCGCCATCCCCATCGAAGAACTTGCCCTATCGGTGGCCGGTCCGGAGCGGTTCCTCGGCGTCCACTGGATGAATCCTGCCCCCTTCATCCCGGGGGTCGAACTCATACCCGGCCCGCACACCGCCCCCTATGTCGTTGACTTCGCCGAGAAGCTCGTTCGTAGCCTGGGCAAGACACCGACCCGGGTGGCAGACACGCCAGGATTCGTCGCCAACCGGCTCCAGTTCGCCCTCTACAAGGAAGCAGTCCGGATCGTTGACGACGGCGTCGCCACACCCGAACAGATCGACACCGTTGTGAGCAACACATTCGGATTCCGCCTCGCCCTCTTCGGCCCCTTCGCCATCGGCGATATGGCCGGACTCGACGTTTACGAATCCGCGTACCGCACCCTCGAAAGAGCGTACGGCGATCGCTTCTCCGCCCCGGAGGCGCTTTCCGCGATGGTCAAGGACGGAAACCTAGGGCTGAAGAGGGGGCACGGTTTCCTAGACATTGACACCGCAGACCAGGCAGCCCTCCTGGCCTACCGAGACAACGCCTATGCACGCTTGTCGCAGCTCCGTGCAGACCTCGGCGAAGCCCCCGGGCTCTAACCAACTCGGGGACAACCGCCAAACCGCCGCCACGATCCCTTATGGAAGATCCGGCGGAACTACCAGAAAAAGCGGTTTTCCCCCGCTGACATCCAATTTGCGGCGCGTAGGACCTCCCGCCTGGTCCCGCGTCTCCGCTGGCGCCCGGGCTTGCCCCGGCAGGCCTGCTGGATGCACGGCTTAGTGCAACGGAGCAAGAAAAGGAACTTGTCGCCCGCTGGGCCGGAAGTCCCGCAGAGGCCTTGGATCAGACTTCTGCGGGACGTGGTCAGTTGGACGACGAGCGCCTTGTAGCTATCGGTCGGGGAGGCCCCTTCTTGTTGCCAAGCAACTACTGGTACGCGTGCACATTCGATTTCGAACTGTTCGTGCCTGTGGAAAAGCGCTGTAGGACCATGCCTGCCTAAAGTTAGGCGAGGTCGAACACGGCCTGCCGGACCCGGACCCGGAAAGTCCGGAGAACCCAGGGCACGGGCCAAGAGTTTCGTCCAGTTGGGGCTGTGACTGTTAACCCGAAATGGCGGTTAAATCACAGTTTGAATGGCGGCTTGCCGTCCCGTTGAAGGAACGTCCACCGACACATTCATCGGACTATACGGGGTCGACGCGAGCGGCAGAAGCTGCCGTTCGAGGACAACTAGTGTGGAGACCCGGTCACCGTCGCTCGACCGTCAGGCGATGGGCCTCTGCCGGCTGGGCGGGGGACTTCCAGATCAGCCATCCCCACCACAGTTGAACCGCTCCGAACAGCGCCCCGGAGAGCACCCCGGCGACGGGAATGAAAGGTCCGCCCAGAGCCAGGTACGCCGGGCCGCTGACAGCCAGCAGCACTCCGGCCGCGCGAGGAAATACTGCCGCACGCGCGGCGGCCACTCCAATGACCGCCAGGCCGAGCACCCACCCGAGCACTAGCAGCCCGGCCCCAATAGCCAGCCACGACGTGAACATCGGCCCGTTGAGCTCCAACAACTGTGGGTCTCTGTCCGCCAGCACAGGAAAAACCAACGCTTCGAAGAAGCCAATGGCGGAACCGCCTATTGCGCCGGCGAAGGAGAACACTAATCCCACATGCCCTAACCGGCGTAGCTGGCCGTTGTGAACCGCGACGAGGCCGGCAGCACCGATGAACGCCAATGCAAACACAAAGATGCTCGCGACATGGATGGGCTGCCACACCTCAGTATCCCGTACAACCTCATCAACGGGACGGTCAAAGATGCTTGGGTGCAAAGGCACGAGAGTAGCGGTGACTGCACCACTCACCGCAAGGGAGATGGCGGAAACGCGGACAGACACCTGCACTACGGCCACTCCCATAGTCTACTGCGCTACCCCATAGCTGCGGCAGGTGAGCGTGGACCGAGCAGCTCATACGTACCGCCGCCACTCCGGGCACTTGGGAACGAAAAGAAGCATCAACTACCGTGCTGGAAACGAACGTTTCCGCTACAGACAAGCAGGTGCGTTTAAAAAATTCCATGCACACTCGATTTTTGTAGCGAAACTCAGTGCCGGTTTCTACGTGCCGGTTCTTCTGATGGTTGACGGGTATTGGTACATTTGGGCGCATGGGACATCTGTTGGGCTATGCGCGGGTATCGACCGGGGACCAGGACGCGGCCCTGCAGCAGGACGCGTTGAAGGCTGCCGGCTGCTACCGGATCTTCACCGACACCGCTTCCGGTTCCCTGGAATCCCGGCCGGAACTGACGAAGGTCCTTGATCAACTCCGGCCGGGGGACACGCTGGTTGTGTGGCGGCTGGACCGGCTCGGCCGGTCCATCCGGCATCTGATCGACCAGCTGGCCGATCTCCAGGAGCGTGGCATCGGTTTCCGGTCCCTGCAGGAGGCAATTGACACCACATCCTCAGGCGGACGTCTCGTCTTTCACGTGTTCGCCGCACTGGCGGAATTTGAGCGGGATCTGATCCGTGAACGGACCAACGCAGGGCTTCAGGCAGCGCGGGCTCGCGGGCGCGTTGGGGGCCGGCCCCAGCTGCTGACCAAGGACAAGCTCCGGACCGCCCGCCGGATGTATGAGCAGAAGGACATGACTGTCGAGAAAATCGGTGAGGTCCTCGGCGTCAGCCGCACCACTGTGTATCGGGCACTCCGGCGCGAACCGGTCCCTGCTGCGCCGCGGCGGCGTTCAACAGCGACACAGAAAACAGTCCGGTGAAGGCCGGAGGCAGCAGTACCCTGACCGGGGACACTGCCTCCACGCCCGAGCAGACAGCGTTGGTGCGCTGGCAGATCCTGCGCCGGCACGTCGACGACGGTGTGCCGCTGACGACCCTCGCCATACACGAAGGCATCGGACTGCGGACACTGCAGCGCTGGCACGCGGCCCACAAACGCGACGGCATCGCCGGACTGTCCACAGCCAACCGCGGGACCACCCGACGCAGGAGCACCCCCTAGCTGGTCGCACTCGTCGAAGGCCTGGCCCTGGTGAAACCGCCCCTGTCCGTGGCTGCCGTCGCCCGCAAGGCCAACCGCGTCGCCGCCGACCACGACTGGCGGCCGCTCTCCTACAGCACGGTCCGCTCCATCACCAGGGGCCTCGACCCCGGCATGAGAACACTCTCCCAACAGGGAATTGCCGCCTACCGGGACACTTACGAGCTTGCCTGGCGGCACCGGGCCGAGCGCCCTAACGCCATCTGGCAGGCAGATCACACCGAACTGGACATCCTCGTCCTGGACGCGAACCTGTTGCCCGGGCGCCCGTGGCTGACCACGATCATGGACGACTACTCCCGCTCGATATGCGGCTACATGCTCTTCCTCGGGGCACCGTCCGCTATGAACACCGCACTGGCGCTGCGGCAGGGAATCTGGCCCAAAGCCGGCGCAGGGTGGCCGATGTGCGGGATCCCCGACATCCTCTACGTCGACCACGGCTCAGACTTCACCAGCCACCACCTGACCCAAACCGCGAAGGACCTGCACTTCGAAATCACCTACTCAACGGTCGCAAGACCCCAAGGCCGGGGAAAGATCGAACGGTTCTACGGCACCATTAACACGGAGCTGTTGGCCGAACTGCCCGGACACCTGGCCCGCGGCCACCGGCCCCCGGCACCGGTGCTGACCCTCAAGGAGCTGGACGCGGCCATCTGCCGTTTCATCACGGAGGAGTACCACCAACGCGAGCACCCCGAGATCAAAGACACCCCGCATCACGCCTGGGTAGGCGACGGGTGGCTGCCCCGGCTCCCGGCAACCATGGACGAACTGAATCTATTGTTGTTGACCGTGGCCAAACCCCGGATCGTCCACCGCGACGGCGTGCACTTCCAGGGGCTCAGATACGTCTCGCCGCTCCTGGCCGCCTACGTCCGAGAACCCGTCGTTGTCCGCTACGACCCGCGGGACGTGACCGAGATCCGTGTCTTCCACAAGAACCAGTTCATCTGCAGGGCCGTGGACCCTGACCATGAAACCTCCACTCTCACGCTGAGAGACATCCAGGCCGCACGATCGGCCCGCCGCCGGGAACTGCGCGGACAAATCAACCAGCGGATCGCCGTCGTGGCCCGGCACCTGCCGGACCTGGCATCAGCGAAACCGGCTCCCGCTCCGGACGCTGTTGATCAACCCAAGAAGCGCCCGAAGCTACGCACCTACCTGGAGGACGACCGATGACACCACAAAGCTTCATTGCCACCAAAGAGCACCGCCGGTTCGCTGAGTTCGCCGACGCGGTGCGCCGCCAGCACACCATCGGCATCTGCTACGGCCAGGCCGGCATCGGAAAGACCCTCTCCGCCAGGCGCTACGCCAACTGGCATAAGGCCGAGAACCTCATAGAACAGTGGGGTCCCCGGGACGACTCCGACTACCAGATTTACGCGGCCCTGGCCCGGACACGCACCGTCTTCTACACCCCTGCCGTACTCACCTCACCCAAACAAATCCACGCCGAACTCGAACACATCAGCACCCGCGTATCGATCTGCGTTGATCAGCATCTGGAAAAGATCGGCAAGAAGACAGGACCGCACACCCGCACCGGTAAGCATGTTGAGCTGCTCATCATTGACGAATCCGAGCGCCTCAACGCCACGGCGCTTGAACTTTGCGTGACCGCTACGACCGGGACAACATAGCCCTGATCCTCATCGGCATGCCCGGGATTGAAAAATGGTTCAGCCGCTACGCACAGCTCTACAGCAGGGTCGGCTTCGCCCACGAATACCGCCCACTCGCACAGGAAGAACTGAATTTCGTCCTCGAGCGCAGATGGCACAAACTCGGTCAGAGCCTGGACCCGGAAGATTTCACCGATGCCCAGGCCATCGCCGCCGTCGCGCGGATCACCCGAGGAAACTTCCGCCTCATCGACCGGCTCTTCACCCAAATCGAACGGGTCATGAAAATCAACGAACTCAGCACCATCACCGATGACGTCGTTGAGGCCGCACGCTCAACCCTCGTCATCGGAATCAGTTAGAACCGCCAAACCGAGCTGTGAAATAACCGCCATTGCGAAGTAACAGTCACACCGCTGTCCGGAGCGCGTGTCCTCCCGGGGTAAGCAACCCCAGAGCGACGAGTTTCTTGAGCCGTTCCGCGAGAACATTCGAGTCGATACCCTTGAGTGATCCGGCGTGCAGCTCTCGGAAATGGTGCTTGTCTCCGAAGACGATGTCGCGGAGCACGATCAGGGTCCAGCGATCGCCGAACGCCTCCACGGCGCGTTGAGGGCACCCCGACCGCGGCTCACCCGCTTCGCCCATAGTGCTTGCACTCTACTACCGCCAGCTAATACCGTCTCGACAAGGGGTTGCAAACCACAAGCGGAAGGCATTTCATGCTGAAGGAAGTCGCTGAGGGCGTTGTTGTTCACGAGAGCGAGTTCATCCAGAGTAATTCCGTTGTCGTGCAGGGGGGGACGGTGTGTTGCTCATTGACCCCGGCATAACGGGCGACGAAATGGCGGCCCTCGCGAACGACCTTCGCGAGTTGGGCCAGCCCGTCGTGGCAGGCTTCTCGACGCATCCTCATTGGGACCACGTGCTCTGGCACGCGGACTTCGGCGACGCGCCCCGTTACGGCACAGCCCGCTGCGCGGCCTCTATCCAAGATCTGCTGTCGAACGCGGACTGGAAGGCCCGCATAGCCGAGGGGCTCCCGCCGGAGTACGCCGAGGAGATCCCGATGGATCTGCTCGGGCTCATTACCGGTCTGCCCGCCGAAGCTACGCAGATTCCTTGGGATGGCCCCAAAGTCCGCATCATCGAGCATCAGGCCCATGCCCCAGGCCATGCCGCGCTGTTGATCGAGGAGTCCCGCGTCCTCGTCGCCGGCGACATGCTTTCTGACATCCTGATGCCGTTCCTCGACCTCGAGGCCGCGAATCCGATCGAGGACTACCTCGCCGCGCTGCGGCTCTTTGACCGCCTGGCCGACGACGTTGACGCCGTCATCCCCGGTCACGGCTCGGTCGGCGGAACTGGGCAGCTACAAGCACGTATCAAACAGGATCGCGCGTACGTGCAGGCCCTGCGAGACGGCGGTGTTCCCGACGACTCGCGGGTCGGTCCGTCGGCCCCGTTGGAGTGGCTGCCGGAGGTTCATCAATGGCAGCTCCAGCGGCTCGCCCAAAGAGAACTGAACGAGACGCTCGAATAGCCGTCGCATCCCGGGTGCTGCGGGGTGTCCCGACGACGGCCCGCCACCTGAGCTGGCCTGACCGAATGTCGCCGAATCCGTCTAGGCCACAACGAAGAGTCGACTGGCTCGCTGCGCATCGATGGCGGATCCGTCAGCCATCTCGAAGAAGTAATTACACTGCCACTGCTGGGATTTTTTCGCCTGCCGATTCGTCGTAGCTGACCACGGCGGATAGACGCGGAACCCTCGATTGCCTCCGGCGCCGCCAACGGACACGACGCCATGCTTGACGAGCGCCTTCGGAAAAGCGAATGCTCCGACTCGGGAATCCTCCCGCACGCAGATCACCAGCACGTCGCTGTACTCCTCCGCAGGCAGAGGTTCGGTCGACCCATCGAGAGAGCGCCGTCACACTGTCACGAACAAGCCCACCTTCGTCGGGGTCAGCTTTCCGACCCTGAAGCGAACCGGATACCGACCGATTACCGAGATCGCGGCACCGTACTCAGCGTTGTCGACCTCGGCTTTGGCGGGGGAACAGACGAGGCCGAGGTCGCCGAGAACCCTCATCACCATGGCGACATCCGGATGGAGCGACGGGGCTGTGCGCGAAGAGCTCAGCCCTCACTACCCCGACGATATCCTCACGTGCACGTCTTCTGGAAAGGGGGTCCTGGACAACGAATCCTCTGGTTCACGAACCACCCCTAAGGGGTCGATTTGAAGGCTCAAGACGGGACACGTTCTACAGAACGCCATGATGGTCTTTGCGGCACGTTGAACGTGCTCGGAATTCGCGCTATGTGAGCTCCAGCAGCCCAAGGCATTCGATCACAACGTGTTCAGGCTGCCGGGGATCGTCACCCCAAATGCGAACCGGAAGTTCTACTGTAAGGACGGTGTTCACCCGATGATGGCGCTCCCGGCAGTGCGCGGATGAGCCGCGTAGGGTGAGCACAACTATTGGGGGAATCCCCTGTGACCCAAGTCTTCAGCATCTGGCCCATGCCTTACGTGGTCTTCATGGCCGTACTGATCGGCTTGGCGGCGTACGTCCTGATCCTGGTGATCACCTTCCTTCGGCTCCGCATTGCTGAGCTGAAACGTGCGGCCCCGCCCAAGGACACCGCCAACGGCAGTGACAGAAGCTAGGCGCGCTGCCTCTTCCTTGCCAGTCTTCAATCCAGATTGAAGTAAGCTCAGGGCACAAAAAACCTGGTCAGGCCTCGGCCTGCGGCAGCACCAGCAGGTAGCCCGCCGGCAGATCGCTGCTCCAGCGTCGCGGCTCACGGACCACGAACTGCGTCGCCAGCTGCTCGGGGCTGAGCAGGCTGTTGGGCGCAGGCGATGGACCCCACTGCCCGCTGCCGTGCGGGTAGAGCGGATCCTGGACGCGGACGCCGGTGACCGAGAACTCCGGGAACTGGCCGGGATCGCCGAGCGACTCGAACCCGCTCATCACCCACGCGTGGCGACCGCTCCACATGACCAGCCCGACCGGCCGGCCCGTTTCGGTGATGGCACGCGCCGCCGTTTGCGGTGCGTCCTCGTAGTTGGCGATGCTGACAACGGCGTATGGCCCCATCCCCACGTCAGTCAGCACCTCGGCCCAACCCAATGGGTTGGCACCGTTGAACGAGTTGGACGACCGTGCCCGGGCCATCTCCCACAGGTCGTTCTGCTGAGCGCGATCGGCCCACGTGCCGCCCCCCGTGTCATCGATGAGGTTGTGCGCGATCTGGATGCTCGCCGCCACACACCAGTCGAAGGTGTACTGCGGCACGAAGTCCCCCTCCTGGTAGAGGTTCAGGGCAAACGCCTGGGGCACCGCCGTCGGCGTGGGAACCGGCGTCGGTGTGGGGGCCGGAGTCCGGTGAGGGGCGGGGGCGACGTCGCCAGCGGCTGGCCGGGCCGAGGACGTCGCTATCGGTCGATCGGTGGCGGTCTCGTCAAAGCCGATCGCGGGCGCGCACGCCGTGAGGAGCATCGTCAGGGCAACGAGCCAGGCCAGAAGACGGGGAGGGGCACCGGTCATAATCGAAAGTCTAGACGATATGAAGTGAGCGGTTAGCTGCTTTGCCAGTCCGGGCCCGGCCACGGCCATTTTTCCTCCGTGCTTGGATGGGAGTGGCCTGGTCCTGACCGGGACTATAGGCGCCGCTCGAAGGGCGACTGTTGCCCGCCGTCGTTCATCTGGGACGCCTCCTGAAGGAGAAACGCCCGACGGCGGTGGCCGGGCGGGGTGCCTTGCGCCATGCCCGGCGGTCCAGCGCCACAGTGGCCAGAACCGCGAGGACGACGACGCCGAAGTAGATCAGCTCCGCGCGGTCGGCGCCGGCGCCGGTGAAGCCGAAGGAACCCATGGTGAAAGTGCCCTGGCTGTTGTGGAACAGGAGCGTCAGCAGGACGCTGCCGCCTGTGCGGTTGAAAAGCCAGACGTAAAGGAAGGTGATGGCGAACGTCGTCGGCAAGCCGATCAGGCTTAGCCCGCCAAAGAGGACCAGCGGTAGGTGCCAGAGGGCTATGAGGACGCCGAGAATGGCTGCGGACACCAGCGGAGGCCGGGACGCCTGAAGGAGCGCGAGGGCGTAGCCGCGGAACCCGGGTTCTTCGCCCAGTGGTCCGTCCATCGGATTGACCAGCCGGACGGCGAAGACGGTCAGCAGCCCACTCCACGTCAGCTGTGCAAGGCCCGGGGCGGAGGCCCCGAGTGCCATGGTGATGAGCCCCGTGACCAGGACAAGGACGGCGGGAATTCCATGCGGGGAATGCGCCCTGTCGCGTAAGCGGGCCACGATGCCCAGGAAATCGCGTAGGTCAGGACAAAGAATGCCAAAAGCCTGTGGTGTTTTAGCCAGCCAGTGGAACGGCGCATGATGGCTCCAAACAGTCACTGCAAGGTGCTCCAATTGTCCGCCCCTGCCCGCGTGCGCGCCAGTGCTGGACGCCGGCCTTTACGGCGTTCCCGCAGGCCAGCGCGGGCGCTAAACTCCGACGGCGGGGCGGCCCAGGGTGCGCCCCTCGCGCAGGACCAGGACGCGGCGGAAGTTGCGGTCCACCACTACGACGTCGGCCCGCAGGCCCGCGCGGAGGCTTCCGATTTCCTGCGCCTGGCCGATGATGGCGGCCGGAACGGCGGTGGCTGACAAAACAGCGGCGGCCGGCTCCACACCGGCGTTAATGGTCCGCCGCACAACGTCCAGCATTGTGGCCGTCCCGCCGGCGAGGGTGCCGTTGCTGAGCCGGGCCACGGCACCGCTGACAGATACGGCGGCGGGGCCAAGCTCGTAGTCCCCGTCCGGCAGCCCGGTGGCGGCCATTGAGTCGGTCACCAGGACCACGTTTTCAGCCCCCACCAACTCGAAGACCATCCGGACCGTTTCGGGGTCCAGGTGCGCACCGTCGGCGATGAGTTCCACGGCAATCGTGCCGGCCCCGGCCATCCGGAGGCACGCGGCGACGGGTCCGGGGCTGCGGTGGTGCAGTGGCGGCATGCCGTTAAAGAGGTGTGTGACGGTGGGGCGCGATACGGTCCCCAGGCCGGAGGCCGCCAGCAGCTCCGCCGCCCCGGTGAGGGAGGCCGCCGTCGTCCGCGCGTCCGCGTCAGTGTGGCCCACCGACGGCGTGACGCCGTGCTCGGCGAGCATCCGCACCACGGCGTCGGCGCCGGGAAGTTCGGGCGCGTACGTCATGGTCCGCAGGTGGCCGCCGGCCGCGGCCAACAGTTCGCCCAGCAGGGGGAGGTCCGGCTCGCGCAGGTACCGCGGATCCTGGGCGCCGCATCGCGCGTGGGACAGGAACGGCCCCTCGGAGTGGATGCCCGCGATGAGCCCTTCATCGGCAAGCAGCCGCAGGGTTTCCAGGCCGCGCAGCAGGTCCTCGCGGGACGCGGTCACCGTGCTTGCCAGCAGCGTGGTGGTGCCGCTGCGGTGCAGGAAGTCCACGGCGGCCCTGGCAGCCCCGCTGTCGCCGCTGGGGAAGTCGCCGCCCACGGCCCCGTGGCAGTGCAGGTCAACGAGGCCGGGCAGAATCAGGCTGCCCCGCGGCAGTTCGAGTTCCTCAAGGCCGGGCAGCGACGCCTCATCCAAGCCCGCGCGGGGCCCTACATACGCGATGCGGCCGTCCGCGACGGCCACCACTGCGTCGTCCTGGATCGAGCCGTCGGTCAGGACCGTGCCGGCCAGCAGGTAGCTCCCGGACTCAGCGGCGGTGGGCCCGGGCGTCACTTGAGGGCCTCGGCGAACCAGCCGGTGATGGTGGCCGGGTGCGTGATCGCGGTTCCGACGACGACGGCCGCGGCCTCGACCGCCGCGGCAGCGTCGTCGAACGAGCCGCAGTCCGCCATCACCAAGGCGTGGGAATCGTGGTGGATGCCCGCCACTGTCTGGGCCAGGGCCAGGGCCAGGGTCAGGCCGTCCGGACGCTCCCGGCGCGTGCCGTCGATGGCCACCACGTGGGCGCCCGCGTTGGCCACCGCCAGAGCATGACGGAGTGTGGGAGTGATGAAGACGCCGTCGTGACCGTCCTGCCAGAGCCCGATCACCGGAACCTCCACCGCTGCACGCGTGAACTGCACATCGGCCAGACCCTGGACACGGACGGCAGCGGCGCTGCCGATCACTGCGGAAGCGGCCATCTGCGCCGTGCTGCGCGGGTCCCGCAGGGGCTCGCCCGGATACGCCTGGCAGGACACGATGAGTTGCCCGCGCAGGGCTTTGAGGGCTTCGGGGGTCAGAATCACGGTCGGTTCCTCTGGAAGGTTGACGGAGCGGGCTGAAGATCAGGGAAAGACGAGGTGCTTAGGACCGAGTGGTGGTGAGGACCAGTCGCGCGGCGCCCACCATTGCTGCTGCGTTGCCGAGTTTAGCGGGAGGACGGGGAGGCCGAGCAGCGCGGGCAGGAGTTCGGCGCGAAGGGCGCGTTCCATGGGACGCCACCAGGGCGCGCCGGCGTCGGAGAGCCCGCCGGAAACCACCACCACTTCGGGTCCAGGATGTTGGCGAGTCCGCCCACGGCCTGGCCGGCGGCAGAGGCGCCCATGCCCACGCCTTGATGACTATGGCATCGCTGTCGCCGGCGAGGGCAAAGACACCGCGGGCGTCCAGCGCCGGTTCCTTGCCGCCGAGCCGCACGTACGCCTCGCGGATGGCGGGCCCGGAGGCGATGGCCTCAACATGCCCGGCGCCGCCGCAGACGCAGAGAATAGCCTGGCCCTCGTGGAATGCGTACGGCGAGGCGAAGTGGCCCACGTGGCCGCCCGCATAGCGGTGTCCCAGGACCGGGTGCCCGGCCAGGACAAAACTGCCACCGACGCCGGTGCCGAAGGCCACTAGTTATCCACTAGTTAGGCTCCAGCCTGGCCGCCGCTTCGAAGAATCCGGCATGCGTACCGGCGGCGTGGAACATAAAGATCCGGCCGGTATCCACGTCCACCAGGAGGCTCGGATCGCCGTAGCCGTTAAGGCCGCCGCCCGTCCCCACCATATGCTGATCGCCCCAGGTCCGGCCGCTGTCCGTGCTGCGCCGGAGCAGGAGGTCCATCGGGTTGGGCAGGTCATCGAGGTTGGGGCGGCCGTCATAGGCGGCCAGCAGGGTGCCCTGCCGCGAGACGGCGAGGGCGGGGATCCTGTATTGCCGGTAGCCGCCGGTGCCGCGGACCGCCAGGACGTGTTCCACGTCGGGCATGGCAGCCGTCATCGGCTAGAGGACATGGGATGTCACATCTCCATGGTGGGCGACGCGTAACACGCCTGTGTAGGCAGTCGCATCTCTGGCAGAGTATGACCATGCTCACAGTTATAGGCGAGGGCCTTGTTGACGTTGTCCAGCGCGCCTCCGGAATCGAAGCCCACGTGGGCGGCAGTCCCCTTAATGTCGCGGTGGGCCTGGCCCGCCTCGACCATCCCGTGCAATTCGTCGGCCGTTACGGCCGCGACGCCTACGGGGATTCGGTGGCGGCGCACCTGCGCTCCAGCTCCGTTATGCTGCCGCTGGGCCCCGACGAGCTGCCAACCAGCGTAGCCACCGCGGTAATCGACGACGACGGCGCCGCCACCTACACGTTCGATCTCGCCTGGGAGCTTCCCGGCCTGGCGGACCGCCTCGCCTTTATGCTGCAGGGAACCACCCTGCTGCACACCGGCTCCATCGCCACGATGTTGGCGCCGGGCGCCGCGGCGGTGCTCGCCGCCGTCGAGCACGCCCATCCCGCCGCCACCATCAGCTTCGATCCCAACTGCCGGCCCAGCATCATCACCGACGTGGATTATGCACGGACGCAGGCGGAGAAGTTTGTCACCCTCTCGGACGTGGTCAAGGCCTCCGACGAGGACCTGGAGTGGCTGTATCCGGGTGTGGACGTGCTGGAATCAGCGCGCCGCTGGCTGTCGCTGGGTGGCTCCGAGGGGCCGGCCGTGGTGGTGGTCACGCGGGGCGCGGCCGGTCCGTGGGGAATTACGGCCGCCGGTGAAGCCGCGATTGACGCGCCTCGCGTGGAAGTGGCCGACACCGTGGGCGCAGGTGATTCCTTTATGGCCGCGCTGCTTTCGGGGATCGTGGACCGGGGCCTGGACGGCGCGCAGAACCGGAAGGACCTGCGCGAGCTTCCGGCCGAGGGCCTGGCTGAGCTCCTGGCCCACGCTGCCCGCGCGGCGGCCGTCACGGTTTCCCGCCCGGGCGCCAACCCGCCCACGCGTGCCGAACTGAACTCAGTTGCAACTTAGGCTGATTCCGCCACCACCGACCGCCGGCTTGGCCACGCGGAGGCAACGGCACGCAATCCGATGAGACATCTGCCCTCACCGCAACCGGAGCGCTTGGGGATCCTTATGCGTGGCGCAATTCCGAAGGCAACGTGCCGCAGGTCAGCCGGCATACGCGAGGATCGAGAGGCTCCTGACGCCGTATTTCGTGGTCGCCGCACGGGCGCTGTCGGAGAGGAACTCATACGGATTCGTCCGGAGCGTTTTCAGCGCGAACCCGCTGCCGGCGATCAATTCCTGGTAGGTGTCTTCCTGCGTGGCGCCACCGATGCAGGCGGCCCAGAGATCAATGTTGCAGACAATCTGTTGGGTCAGCGGCCTTTCGGTGACGATATCGGCAACCGCCAGGCGTCCTCCTGGGCGCAGCACGCGTGCCGCTTCGCGGAACACAGCGGCTTTGTCCGCGGACAGGTTGATGACGCCGTTGGAGATGATGCAGTCGAAGCTGGCATCGTCGAAGGGGAGTTCTTCGATGTACCCGTGCGCGAAGGCGACCTGGGGAAAGCCGCCCTCTTTCCGCAGGCCGTCGGCCTTCTCCAGCTGCTCCTCGGTCATGTCAAGGCCCACCACCTGCCCGCCGGATCCCACCGTGACGGCGGCGGCGAAGACGTCCATCCCCGAACCTGAGCCCAGGTCCAGGATTTTTTCTCCGGGCCTGAGGTCCGCCAGGTCGAAAAAATATCCCACCCCGGCGAAGGACTCGACGGCGGCGGCAGGGATCGCGTCCAGCAGCCAGGCCGGGTAGCCCAGCTGCTCCGCAAGACCACGTCCCATCTTGAAGTGGTACTTGCCAGCGGGGTTTTGGGCCACCGCCCGATAGACCTGCTTGACCTTGTCCTCAAGCTCGGTTCGGTCAACTGCAACTGTTCCCATGTCCATGGCTATACCCGTGCTTCATACGATTTCGAGGGTGGTTTCAACCGGAACCGGGTTGGCCAGGCAGTCGCGGACCGGTGACGTGTCCTGGACATACCGGCACAGGGACTGAAGCTGCTCCGGGGTGGCATTCGGGCTGGAGACCCGTGCCTGCGCACGGATGGCGGTGAATCCGGGCCGAGGTCCTTCGAGGCCGAGGAAGGGCCGAACATCCAGATCGCCTTCGACGTGGAACTCCAGTGAACTGATCTCCATACCCTGGGCGGCCGCATTGGCCGCGTATCCGACGGCGTAGCAGAAGCCCAGGGCCTGCAGCAGCAGTTCGACGGCATTGGGTCCGGCGTTGTTTCCGAGGAGCACGGGAGGTTCGTCACCCTCGGTCGTGAAGTCTCCGGTCCGGGTGGTGTCGGGTTCCCCCGCATGGGTGAATCCCAGGATCTTTCCCGAGTTATGGGTGCCGCCGCGCCAGGTGCTGGTGGCTCTGAACGTAAAGCTGCCCTGGGTGGGATCTGCCTGGATCGCATCGATGGTCCCCAGTAGCTGGTCGACGTCAATGCCATTGCGGAAGGTCGCTGTCGATTCCATCGCAATTCGCCTCTTTTCCGGGTTGTCCCGGGGTCCGTGGCGCGGCCCGGGTGATATTCAAGTGAATACTTGAATACGACACCCGGTGGGTATATCTTGTCAAGTACCTACTTGAATATGATTTGCGGAGGATCGGGCATGAGTGACAGGCCGGCAAAGGACAAGCTGTTTGATGCATTTGCTTCCGTGGCCAAGGTCCTTGGCAGTGGTCGGCGCGCCGAGATAGTGGATGTCCTGGCCCAGGGTGAGCGCCCTGTGGACGAAATTGCCGAGGAAATCGGGCAGAGCATCGCCAATACTTCGCAGCATCTTCAGCAGCTCCTGCGGGCAGGCCTGGTGCGCACCCGTCGCGAAGGAACGCGGATCCATTACCGCCTCAGCGGCACCGCGGTCACGCGACTCTGGGCGGCCGTGCGGGAGGTTGCATCCGAGCATGTCGCAGAACTCGACGAACTCGCCGAGGCCTACCTGGGGGACAGGGCGGCCTTGGACTCCCTGACCCGGACTGAGCTGACCAACCGAATGGCCGCCGGAGATGTCGTAGTTCTCGATGTGCGGCCTGAGCGCGAATTCCGCTCCGGCCACATCCCGGGCGCGGTTTCGGTTCCTGTCGGAGAGCTGGCGGGGAGGATGAAGGACCTGCCGCACGGCCGCATCATCGTGGCATACTGCCGCGGACAGTACTGCGTGTTCGCCGACGAGGCGGTCCGGACGCTGCGGGAACAGGGTATGCCTGCCGTCAGGCTCGAGGAGGGCTATCCCGAGTGGGCTGAGGCCGGGCTACCCGTCGAGGCTGGCGCGCCGCGCAAGTCCGGCGCGCCGGGATAGCCGCCGCCTTCGAGCACGTCGCTGCGGTCGCGCACGGTGTAGCCTGGTCGCCGGGGAAGCCCGCCAGGGTTAGCCGGGACGGCGCCGGCCGCGGCGTCCGAAATCGGCGGGGCACTCAGTTACGGGGTGTTGTACGTTGTGACCAGACCACGACGGGAATCAGAAGGAGGGACAGGACGCCTCCGGCCAGGGACAGAACGGCGTAGCTGGCGCCGGCGACGACGACTCCGGACAGGGCGCCGCCTGTTGCGCCGGCAAGGGCGATAAGGACATCAATGGAGCCTTGTATCTTGGCCCTGGTTTCGAGCGGGGTGGCGTCGACGATGAGGGCCGTGCCGCTGATCAGGCCGAAGTTCCAGCCCAGTCCGAGCAGCGCGAGTGCGATCATCAGTTGCCCCATGGATTGCGCAGGGGCCGTTGCCGCAAGGATCCCGGCTGCCAGGAGCGTCACGCCCGCGGCGACGGAATTTTTCAAGTCGGTCGGTACCAGTGGGAGTTAGGCTGCTAGTTTTTCGGTGTTTTCCTTGGGTTGGTTGATCCATGCGGGCCCGGGCAGGGCCAGTAT
>NZ_JBTNDX010000019.1:0-82727 GCF_054510755.1 Pseudarthrobacter sp. MDT3-1
CAGACCCCGTGCCGGGGCAGTTTCCCCCCAAACTGCCCCGGCGCGGCCCCCAACCTGAACCGGCCGTATCTGTAACGACATATGAGGAGCAGGCTCATGAGCTCTACCCACGCGGTTACCGTCCCGCCCCACCGTCCTGGTCACAGGGCGTTGAACTGTGGGGAGAGGCGAACATGCGGAAAATCTGGTCGGCCGCCAACGTCAGGGTCTACGGCGGCGGCGTGGCCGAAGAAGTCTTTCTCCGGGCACTCTCGGACCTGATCGGGGATTACAGCTACACCAACGTCTCCATCTCGCCCGGCAAATCAGGCTCCAGCCGCTCCCGGCAGGAAGGTAAGGAGCGCGTCTTCGATGTCCCCAACCTCGCGGAACTCGACCGGGGCCGCGCCGTGGTCCTTGCCTCCGGTGCACCGGCCACGCTGGTCCGGACCCTGCCCTGGTACACCGGAACCCACAAGGAAGCTGTAGAGGCGTCCATCAAGACCTACAGCCCCCGCCCTGAAGGACCGACCATACCGGCGGAACCGGCGGCAGCTGAGCCGGCGGCCAATCCCTGGGTCACGACGTAGGAGGTTCTGAGATGAACAGCGATATCGGACTCTTCAGCACAGCTCCCGCTCCCGGCGACACAGAGAGGGGTGGCTTGTGAATTGGTAAATTATCCGACGTTAGTCCTGTCGGAGGTTGGCCTTAACCGACGTCCACGGGGCAAGTATTGGTTCTTGCGCACTCTTTTGGATCCGCTGTGACGAGCGCGGTTTTAGCGACCGCTGTACTGGTCCCACCTTCGACTGGCCGCGACCACCGGCACGGAGGGCGGGCTTTCGCTGACATGTTCGGTGAAAGTGGCATGTGGCCGGCTTTGATTGGCTCTGTACGCCGAAGCGCTGACGCTGCGGCCTGGTGATCGACTTACCCCAGGGGGTATATTGCGATAGGCTCAAAAAGAAGGAAAGGCCGGACGGGCCGTGGACGGGGCTGCAGGAGCGGAGAAGGATGATGTTGGGTGGCTTTGGGTCCGGGATGGGTTCGGCGTGGCTGTTCTGGCTGCTCCTGCTGATCGGCATCGTCCTGTTGGGGACTCTTGCTGTGCGGTTTTTCTTTGGGGGCAGGAACCGTGGGGGAACCGGCCGCGGGGAGGCCCCGGACCGGTCCGGTCCAGGAGGCACTGCCCGGCGGATCTTGGATGAACGGTATGCCCGGGGGGAGCTGAGCACGGAGGAATACGCCGAACGGCTCAGAGCCCTCGCGGACGGGACCTGATGGACCCGATGAACAGGCGAACGGCCCTTATCTTGGGCGGTGCGGGGGCCGCAGCCGCCATGGCGGGCGCGGCAGGATTGCTGTGGGGCCAAGGCTCAGGATTCCAGTCCGCCGGTGGGCAGGACCTGAGTGAACCCGAGGCCCTGTACAGTGCCGATGGCCGGCTTCAGGTGAAGCTTTCAGCAGCCCTGGGCGAGGTTCGGATCGCGGGCAGGGATGCCAATGCGCTGTCCTATAACGGGTCCGTGCCCGGCTCCACCCTGTTCCTGCGGCCCGGGGACCGTGTGAATGTGATGCTGGAGAACAGGCTGGGGGATCCGACCAACCTGCACGTCCATGGGCTGCACGTCTCCCCGCAGGGCAACAGCGACAATGCGCTGGTCTCGGTTGAACCGGGAACGTCCTTTGAGTATGAGTACCGGCTGCCGGCGGACGGCCCCTCCGGGCGTGTACTGGTACCACCCGCATCGCCACGGAAGTGTGGCCGACCAGATCTTCGGCGGCCTGTACGGGGCGATCATCGTCCAGGACCCCCAGCCCGTGCCGGTCAGCCGGGAACGGGTCCTGGTCATCTCCGACATCTCCCTCACCGGTGGCGGTTCCATCGCCGCCGTCTCGGCGATGGAGAAAATGATGGGCCGGGAAGGTGCCCTGGTGCTGGTCAACGGGCAGCTGAACCCGGTCCTGGCCGCCCGGCCGGGCGAGCGTGAACGGTGGAGGGTCATCAATGCCTGCACATCCCGGTACCTGAAACTGCGCCTGGACGGCCAGTCCCTGCAGTTGCTGGGTCTGGATTCGGGCCGCTACCAGAGTCCCCGGGACGTCGAGGAGGTGCTGCTGGCCCCGGGCAACCGGGCGGACCTGCTGGTCACCGCCGCCGCCGGGACCGCCGTGCTGCGCACCTTACCCGTGGACAGGGGAAGCATGGTGGGATCCATGATGGGCGGCAACAACGGAGGCGGACAGTCCCCGGCCGGCCCGGACGGGACGGTCCTGGCCACCTTCGCCGTTGCCGGCGCACCGGCCGCCGCGCCGGGACCGGTCCCGGCGCAGCCCGTGCCGCGGGACCTGCGTTCCCTGGCGGTCACCGCGCACCGGGAACTGGTCTTCGCCATGGGTATGGGTATGAACAGCGGCGGCATGGGCTCGGGGTTGATGAGCTTCACTATCAACGGCAGGCCGTTCGACCCGGCCCGGGTCGACACGACCGTCCCCGCCGGCGCCGTCGAGGAATGGACCCTGCGGAACACAAGTCCGATGGATCACCCGGTGCACCTGCACGTGTGGCCGATGCAGATCATCGAACAGGCCGGCAGGCCCGTGGACACTCCCATGTGGCAGGACGTGGTTAACGTCCCGGCCCGCAGCAGCGTCCGGGTCCGAATCGCCTTCGATGACTTCACCGGCAAAACCGTCTACCACTGCCACATCCTCGACCACGAGGACAGTGGCATGATGGGCCTGATCGAAGCCCGGTAGCACGGCGACCCGCAGCCCTCTGCAAAAATCAGAAAACCGATGAAGGAGTACCACAATGAGCTACGCACACACCATCACCGTCGCCCTGCCCTACGCAGAGGCAGTAACCCGGTCCCGTGAAGCCCTCTCCGGTCAGGGATTCGGCGTGCTGTCCGAAATCGATGTCCGCGCCACCTTCGAGGCCAAGCTCGGGTCCGACGCCGGGCAGGGCCTGGGCGACTACCTCATCCTGGGCGTCTGCAACCCTGCCTTGGCGCAGAAAGCTCTCGCGGCGGACCCGGACATGGGTCTGCTGCTGCCCTGCAACGTCGTCATCAGACGTGGACCGGACACCGGCACCACCGTCATCCAGACCATCGACCCGCAGACCATGGTCCAGCTCAGCGACGCGCCGGCCGTCTCCGAGGTCGCCTCGGACGCCGATCAGCGGCTCCTCGCGGCCCTGAAGGAACTCGAAACCGCCTGAGACCCGGCCAACGTGCGGCGACCGGCCGGCCGCGGAGAGCGACTGCGGTGGAACGCGTTACGGCCCTGGAGCCTGCCGGCCGCGGTGCCAGCGGGATTATTCACAGGACGCCCGGCTCAGCCGGGGCCTTGTTGGCGGGCGTCACCGGGCTGCTGAGTTACCGTCCGGCCAATCAGCGTAGCACGGGGTCCAGGTTCGCGGGCGGCGACGAACGAACCCCGGCGACGCTGTCCACCGGCGCGCGCGTCCCCGGCCTCGCCTGTCAGGGGACCAAATCCGAAGCCGCGGACGTCCACGAAGCGGTCCACTCAAAGTAGCCATGAGATATGGGGAACCGGTTGAGGACCTTGGACCCTGTTCCGTGGGCTAGGGAGGCGATAGCCTCCAACCACAGGCTGGTCAGCACATAGGCACGGTACGGGACGGAGTCAGGATGTATGGATGGGACGGGAACGGCTGGGGTGTAGGTGCCTGGGTGGCGATGGTACTGATGATGTTGGTGTTCTGGGGAGGGGTGGTCACCGTCGTCGTTCTCCTGCTTCGGCGCACCCCTCCGCATGAAGGACCCGGCCCCGTGCGGCCCCCGCACTACGACGCGGAGCGTATTCTGCACGAACGATTCGCCCGCGGCGAGATCGACGAAACGGAATACACCGCCCGCCGCTCCGCACTCCGGCATCCTGAATGAAACCCGTCCCGCATCGCGGGCAGGTCATTTTCGGGGTCTCTATCACCCTCATCATGACGGCCCTGTCGGTCGGCGTCGTCGGCCTTGGTCGGGGCGACTGCCGGCGGCACCGGATTCCGGTCCCGTCAGACCTCTGCGGCACCTGATCTTCCAGGGCGGGTCGTGAACGTCTCCTGACGAAAATGGGGCACCAGTCCACCCGGGGTGGCCCGAAGCTGGCCTTCCGGCCAGGTAAGAATACCGCGCAGGCCGAGAAGCCGGCTGGAGTACCCGCCGACGGGGGTATCCGGCGCCGCTACGGGCCCCCGCCGAGGACGCGGAGACGTTCCTGGTACTCCTGTGCGCTCAGTTCGCCGCGCGAGTACCGCTCAGCGAGGATCCCGCGGGCACCCCCGGGGGTTTCGGCGGCCCCGATGTCCGTGTCTCGGGGTTCCTGAGCGTTGTTCTGGCCGCTGTTCTCTCCGGCGGCACGGACACTGCGGATGATGACCCAGAGGAGGGCGCTGGCCATCAGCAGGCCGATGGCCCACCACCAGCCCATGCCGAGCCCGCCACCCATCATGATTCGTACGTCCTTTCACGGGCCGGCCCGAACATCTCTGGCGTACCGGCTCTTGCGCAAGATATCATCCGCCGGGGCCCCGGTACAGAGCCGCTCTTGACTGACCACGGGGCCCGTGCAGCCGCATGTGAGGAATTGTCGGAGAACTACCCTTGCGTTATGGCGTCCCGGCTGTGCCGCCGGCCCGATCGGGCAAGGCGCACGCACAGGCTCTGGGCCGGGTCTCAGGCGCCGGTGCACGGTCACCGGCAAGCTGACCCAGGGGTTGCCCGCCGCGGTACTGCTGAAGGCCACCTCCGGGGCCGATCTTCTGGTCGTGGGTACCCGCCGGACGCGGGGCCGCGCCAGGTCAGGAAGCTCCGCGTCCCGGGCCCATGGCTGCTGCGGGACCACCAGTGTCTCTGAGCGCGCTCTGGCAGATGTGTGGATGCCCTGATTATTGCTCTCGTCCCTGGCCTGAACATACCGCCGGGAGTCGTCCTCGGGTCCGGCGGCACGGCCGGGCGCAGCAGTCATATTTCCACGCGGATCCGAACAGGGCGCCGCCCGGGGCCAGAGTTCGTGATACACCCCCTGGGGTATGTTGGCGTAGTCTGGAACCAGACGGCTGCGGAGTAGGGCCGGTTGAAGGAGGCACCCCATGATGGGTGGGTACGGGTCCGGTATAGACGTGTCCTGGCTATTCTGGTTACTCCCGGTCGCGGTCGCTGTTCTAGTGGCGGCTCTCGCGGCCCGGGCATTGTCCGGTGGCACCCGCCGAAGAGGAACGGGATCAGCACCGGGGCAGAACCGTAACGCCGCGGACAGGAGCAACGCACGTCGGATCCTCGATCAGCGCTACGCCGGCGGCGAGCTGGACACGCAGCAATACCGCGACCGGTTGGTGCTGCTTACCGGCCCGGGGATACAGCCGGAAAAACCGGGGATAAATCCACGCGACGGCGGCCCGGGCGATCAGCCAGCGGCGCCGAGCCTTCCGGAGCTGAAACAACGGGCCGTGTCGCTGCTGATAGCAGCCGACGACGCCGTGCGCTCCGGCCAGCAGGAAGCAGGATTCGCGCAGGCCCAGTTCGGGGATGTTTCCGTTGCGCCCTATGCGAAGGCCCTCGCCAATGCCAAGTCAGACCTGAGCGAGTCCTTCAAACTCCAGCAGCAGCTGGACGACGCGATCCCGGCCACCGAGGAGCAACAGTGGGCATCGTATACCGAGATCATCAGCCGCTGCGAGTCGGCCAACCATGCCCTGGCCGAACAGAAAGTCTCCTTCGACTCCCTGCGTGAGCTCGAAAAGAACGCACCACAGGCACTCGAACTGCTCCGGGCCGGACGGGCCGAGGCAGCGGCCAAGGTAGCGGACGCTGAGCATGCCATGACCGGGCTGCGCGCACGGTACTCCGACGCGGCGGTGGCCCCGGTCTCGGACAACATAGCCCAGGCCCGGGAACGGTTGAAATTTCTGGACACCGCCGCGCAGACCGCACAGCAGAAGCTCACGGAGGCTGACCCGGGCGCCGCGGCTATCGCTGTCCGTGCTGCCGAAGAAGGCCTGCACCAGACCAACGTGCTGGTTAACGCCATCGGCAAGGTCTCGCACGACCTGGACTCCGCCCGGACCAATCTCGACCCCGCGGTGCAGGACGCCGCCCAGGACCTCGCCCAGGCCAAGGCCACCATGGCGGCCGGCCAGCACACCGACCTCGCCGGCCCCGTCGCAGGCGCCGAGGCGGTCCTGAACCAGGTGCAACAGCAGCTACAGTCAGGAAGGATCGACCCGATCGCCGCGCTGCAGCGCATGGAAGCGGCGCGCCAAGGCCTGGATCAGGCCCTCTCCGGGGTCCGGAACCAGCAGGATCAGGCGCGGCGCGCCGGGCAGGCTCTCCAGCAGGCCATCATGAATGCACAGGCCCGGATCTCGGTTGCCTCGGACTACATTGCCGCCCGCCGCGGCGGTGTGGGACCCGGGGCCAGGACACGCCTGGCCGAAGCGCAACGCAATCTGGACACCGCGCTCTCCATCCAGCAGAGGAATCCTGGATCTTCCCTGACCTACGCGCAGCAGGCCGGGGTTCTGGCATCCCGGGCGGCAGAGCTCGCGCGGTCCGATGTGCAGGGCTTCGGCGGCCTGGACAACCGCGGCTATGGCGGCGGCATGTTCGGGAGCCGTGGGTGCGGCGGGGGCCTCGGGGGAGCCGTGCTGGGCGGAATTCTGATCGATTCGATCCTGCGCGGCGGACACGGCGGCGATTCCGGTAACGGCGCCGGCTGGGATGGAGACTCCGGGAGCGGCGACAGTCTCTGATCCGTCATGTCCTGGTTCATTTCGGTGCGTCGATGTCACCGGTTCCGCCGGTCGCCCGTGGTGCCCCGGGGCAGGGGTGCCCCACGGGGCCTTCTCTTTCCTGGTAACTGACAGGGCAGCCCGTGGGCGCAGTCGATTGCCCGGCTTGGTGCCGCGCAACAAGCCCTCGCCGGCTCGACGCCGACGCGGACGTCCGGTTGCGTGGGGCATTGAAGGATCTGGATTCCTCCGGGAGGAGGTGGTTGGACCGGGATCCGCTGAAGGGCTCTATTCCAGAGGAGGTCCGGGGTTTCTTTTGAATACCAGCACTAATGCGCGCAGGGCCAGTACAAACGCCGCAAACAGCATGGCGAATCCCAAAAAGCCATAGAACGGGACCGTGGGCGTCAGCATGGGTCCTGTGCTGCTGGTGATCAGCAGGATGGCTCCGAGGGTCGCGGCGCCGGCCAGGAGTGTCGTATTCAGCTGCTTTACAATTTCAGTGAAGAAGCCCCGGTCAGTCTTGTTCGCAACGGTGCGGATGTTCACGGAAAATCGGCCCTGTTCCAGATCCTCGGTGATCCTGTCGATTCGCCGTGGGAGTCGTTGCAGCACAGGCAAGACCATGAGCAGCTGTTTCTCCAGGTTCTCCCTTAGCGAATCTTTCGTGAATTCGGCCGCCAGAATTTCCCGGCTGTCCGCCCGCGCGCTGGCGACCATGTCGAAGTCGGGGCTGATTAGCGACAGGGTGCCCTCCAGGGTCGCCATGGCACGGAAGGTGGCGGCGATCGGTGCTGGGACCGCCACACCGTGACCGGTGATAAGGGTGATCAGGGCTGTGAACATGCTGGTGCTTCCGGCCCCTCCAAAGCCCGTGCGGTACCGCATGATCACGAGCCCGACGTCACGCTCGAATCGGCGTTCGTTGAACGCCTCCGGGCGCTCGATCAGGTCAAGGAGGGCATCGGCGGCAGCGACCGCGTTGTTGGTGTCGACGGCATGCAACAGCATCATCAAGGACCGTTGAGTCGTCTGGTCCAGCCGGCCGATCGAACCGAAGTCCAGCATCCCCAGGCCGCCATGTTCATCGACAACGATGTTTCCCGGGTGCAGATCGGCGTGAAACACTCCGGCCACCATGATCTGATGGAGCACGGCCTTGAATAGTTTCTCAGCAGCGTTCCTGCGCACGTCGCTGCCCAACGAGTTCAGCATCTCTGCTGCTTCCCCGACAGGCGTGCCGGCCAGCCTGCTCATGACCAGCAGCTGGGGTGTCGAATAGTCCGTGCAAGCGGACGGGACGGCAATCTTCCCGCCGTCGTAGGAGGCCATAATCGCGCCAACGATGCGCATATTGTCCAGTTCCACCCGGTAGTCGAGTTCCTCCCCCAACGCGACGGTAAACGCCTCCGCTAAACGATAGACACCCAGTGAATGGCCCCACGGCGTCGCTTTGTTCAGCCAGCGGGCCAGCCGGAGAATGATTTCGATGTCCGATTCGACCTGCGCCCTCGCCCCCGGGCGCTGGATCTTCACCACGACGTCGCCACCGTCGAGCAATCTTGCCAGATGCACCTGGGCGATGGACGCGGAAGCCAGAGGGACTGGGTCAATATGCTCGAAAACCTCGGAAACGGGCCGGGCCAGGCCCGCGGCGATGGCCGGCTCAATATCGTGCCACGGCTCGGGTTCGGCCCGTGTCTGCAACGCGGACAATTCGACGACGAATTCCTCCGGTATCAAATCGGTGCGTGCGGACAGCATCTGCCCGAGTTTGATAAACGTCACGCCGGCCTCGGTGAGCGCCAGAGTGAGGGACCGGGCAACGCGGGTGTGCCCTGCGTGCGGATCGGATCCGCGATGGCCCCGGATGTATGCCCCCAAACCGTGCCTGGCCGCGATGCCAATCACCTGCGTGTACCGTTTGGCCCGGTGGCGCCTGGCCTTCCAGCCCCGCAGCCACACGGATATCCGGGGAAGCGTGCCGGTCGGAACAGCGAGCTCCAGAACGACAAGGGCCGCAACTCCCAGCGCGAATATCCATGCTGCCGCCAAGCCCATGAACAACAGGGCCATTGGCGAGGGAAAGGCCAATACCTGATTCTGCGGAAGTCCGGCATAGTCCAGAACGAAACTGATGTTGGCGCGCAGGCCCAGAATCACCAACAGGCCAATCAGCGCAGAACGGGGCCATCCGATTGGCACACCGAGTACCCTCCGGGCAGCGATAGCGACCAGGAATGCCTCAAGGATGATGAAGATGAAGATGACGGTGTTAATCATGGAAAGTCCCCTTGTCCACCGGCCGAGTCAAATGCGCGGAATGCTCCACAAGGCCGCCCGGTGCCATCGTTGCGACCGCCGTTACACGGGCTGCCGGTCTCCCGTCAAGCACCGGCACGGCAGCGGCGACACCGGCCACAGACGCGAGTAAGGTTCAGGCTCTGACCCCGGTAGCGCCCCGTGCGCGGTGTCGCCATTGACCTCGGTGCTGTGACAGGCACAGGCGGTCACGTGACCCGTTCCGTGGGCATGGCCAGGGTGACCCAGTCGTGCAATCCGCCTCGGTAATACGCCAGAGCGGAGGCCGGATACCCGGTTTCCACCAGCGCCCGGACAGCCGCCGGGGACTGCGGGCACTGCGGGCCGTTGCAGAAGAACACGCTCAGCCTCGAAAGGTCGAGTTGATCCCTGAAATCCAGGATCCGGTCGTGGGGGATGTTGACTGCGCCTGGAATCGTGACCCCGCCCCGGGAATCAGGCACGCGGCCGTCAATCAGGACCGCGCCGCCGCTGATCTGCTCCAGGAGTTCGAGCTCGCCGAGGGTGACCACCCCGGGCGCGCACTGCAGCGGCTGCAGCTCTCCCCAACTCGTGTCCACCACCACCAGATCCGGTTCGCCCCCCACCTCCCGGGGCACGCTGGCCGGATCCTGAGGACGCATTCTCGACATTCGCTTTATTACGGCTGGTTCGACTCCCATGCTCCCACCCTAACGCCGCCGGGCGCGCCGCCGCGGTAGCATTCCACCCCGGCGTCGGCGGTGGAAACCTTTCGAGGCATAAACGATCGTTCGCAAGACACTCCAGGGCATGTCTGAAAAGGCGCGGAAACACAGAGCTCATTTTGTAATATTTGCCGTGTACTCGCCTATGTAACGTTCTACCCGGTTAGAAGCGGTTGGAACATCCACGGGATCATCCAGGAAGGCACCCAGATGACGTTACGGGTCACAAGCTGGAGTCCGAACCCGAGCCGGTTGTGGTCGCCTCGCCGCTTCGCCACCATCTCGCGGTCCAAGTCATCGAGGAAGAAAAACCGCTCCAGCACCGACTGTTCCGGAGCGTCATGCGCATACCGCCCGTACGCCGCCTCTTCGGCAGCCGTTAAATATTCACCAGCCATGCTCTCTCAACGATCGACGCTAGCAATCGTTGCGGTCGGATTGATCCTTAGCGCTACTTTTCCGCGGGGTGGTCCTCGACCCCCTGTCCTGGGAGGACGCTGTCCAGCGCACCCGTGAGGCGCTCGGGGAACAGGACTTCGGCATACTCACGGAAATCGACGTCCGGGCCACCTTTGAGTCAAAGCTTGGAACCGACGCCGCCGACGCCGTCGGTGACTATGTAATCCTTGGCGCCTGCAACCCCGCCTTGGCCAGCCGCGCCCTCCCGGCCGAACCGGAACTCGGTGCGCTGCTTCCCTGCAACGTCGTTGTCCGACGAAGCAAGAACGCACGCGTAACCACCATCGAAGCCATCGACCCCCAGACAATGGTCGAGCTCAGCGTCAGCCCCGCCGTTCGGGAGGTCGCGGACGACGCTGATGCGCGACTTCGCAAAGCCCTGGCCCGGATCGGTGACGCGAAGGAAATCTCCGCCTGATCAGAGCGTAGGCACTTGCAAAGTGCAGAGAAGTCTTGGCATCAAGCTCCGGGAAATCCTTCGACCCTGCGAAGTCGCGGTCGTCGAACGCCACACCCGCCGCGGTCTTATACGGCTCGGCGTCCTTGGAAACGTAGGTCTTGCGGGCGCCCTCTTCGTAGCCGATCACGTCCGCGGTGTGGTTGGTGATGATGTCGAAGTACACCTTAATGCCACGCGAGTGGGCTTCGTCGATGAGGGCCTTCAACTCGTCGTTGGTTCCCAGATGGGGGTCGATCTGGGTGAAGTCGGTGATCCAGTAGCCGTGATAGCCGGCCGAATTGTCCTCGGGCTGCACCGCCTTGTTCTTGAAGCTGGGCGTGAGCCAGATGGACGTGGTGCCGAGGCCCTGGATGTAGTCGATCTTGTCGAGCAGCCCGGCCAGGTCGCCGCCGTTGTAGAAGCCCTTTTTCGTCGGGTTGAAGCCGGACACTATGGGGTCGCTGCCCAGGCCGCCGTAGTCATTGCTTGTGTCACCGTTGCTGAAGCGGTCGGCCATCACAAAGTAGAAATTCTCGTCCGTCACCGGGGCTCGGAGGGAGTGATGGGCCGACGACGACCCCGGGTCTTTCGGGCCCGGCGCCGCGTGCGCCGGGAGGACGGAAATGGAAGCGACCAGGGCTGCGGCGAGCAGTCCCAGCCATGTTGTCAGCGGGTTGTTGAGGCGTTGTCTGCGGGTGCGTGTGTTCACGTCAGGAGACCTTCCTGGTAGCGGCGTTGCTGTACAGGCTGCTGTGGAGTTGCGAGTGGGGCGGCATCAGTTGGCGGTCAGATACGCGGTCGCGAGGGCAGTCGAGGAACGATCGCCAGGTGAACCACGGCACACTGTAAGCGCTTGCACTGAATAAATCCAGTCTTTTTAGATAGGCGGCCAGGGCTACCTTCGCGTACATTCAGAGGCGGGCGACGGCGCTCGGCGCCCATCGGATTGCGGAAGGTGTACCCATGTCAGCCACTGAATTGGATGTTGAGTCCCTTGCTGGGATCGCTGAGCGGCTTCGCTCGGCCGGGTGCGTCTTTGCGGAGGAGGAAGCCCGGCTTCTCCTCGCCGCGGTGTCCGGCCCGGCCGAAATCGCTGCGGCGGTGGACCGGCGCGTTGCCGGGTACCCGCTGGAGCACATCCTGGGCCGGGCCGCGTTCTGCGGACTCCGGATTGAGCTCGATGCTGGGGTTTTTGTTCCGCGCCGCCGCACCGGGCTCTTGGTGAGTGAGGCCGCAGCCCTGCTCTCGGCGGACCCGAAGCGGAAGCACCGGGAGAGTTCGGAGCCCGCCGTTGTTGTGGACCTGTGTTGCGGGTCCGGTGCGGTGGGGGCCGCCATCGCCTTCTGGATTCGGGGGCTGGAACTCCATGCGGCGGACATTGACCATGCCGCGGTGGCCTGCGCCCGCCGGAACATTGGCCGCGTCGGTGGCGAGGTCCACCAGGGCGACCTGTTCGATGCGCTACCGCGCGCCATCAAGGGACGGATCCGTGTTCTGGCTGTCAACGCACCCTATGTCCCCACCGGTGCAATAGATTCCATGCCCCACGAAGCACGTGAGCATGAACCGTTTTGGTCGCTCGACGGCGGCGCTGACGGACTCGAATTCCACCGCCGCATCGCTGCCGAGGCCAACGAATGGCTGCGGCCCGGCGGGAATCTCATCATCGAAACCAGCGAGCGGCAGGCCGCAGGGACGGCGTCGATCCTGGCGAGTGCGGGCTTCGCGGTCCGGACCGTCCGCTCGGAAGAACTGGACGGCACCGTTGTAGTCGGCCGGGCCCGACTTTAGTAGTGGGTGGATGACTGCCGTTAAGTCCGGCGAGAACCGAATCTGCTCGTAGCAGTAGTCCAGGATCATTTTTAAGATGAAAGGGAGCAGTTCAAAAAGCAAGCTCCCTTTTCAATCTCGGGACCCTAGGACTTTGATTTTCCCCTGCGGATCTCGAAGAACTTACCTGAGTCCAGAGCGCCCGGCTTGGCCTTGTTGGCTTTGGACCACCGTGGGACTAGCAGATGTAGGTTGAGACGTACCCCAAGACCGCAGCGTACGATCCGGCAATACCCGCCAGGATGCCTACCTGAGCGCCTGTAAGTAGGAATCCAGCAATCACCACGCTTCCGCCGCCAGTTACCGCGGCCAGCACAAATAGGGCACCCGCGCCCAGGATGCGAGTCCTCCCGATCGATTCAAGATGTGGGGATGTTGAAAATGATCAAGAAAACTTCAAAAATTGCTATGGGATCAGCACTGTGCCTTGGACTCCCTGTGGGAGGTGCAGGCGTAGCCAACGCTGCTCCGGCTTCTGCTGCATCCCCGTGCACCAAGCCTTCAGTCTTGCACGACCTGTGACGCTGGAGTCAAATGACTTTATTCAACTAGTCACGCCTGAAGGGTGGCGAAACCGGCCCTGCTGGTGCCCCCTTCAGGCACGGGTCGCATGCGATCACGCCCTTAGTCAGACGATGGTCCCCGCTCTGCTTGTTGGCATAGAACAGGGACTTTCCGGAAACACCTAGTGGGATCCTGAACGATTCGGATGTGGTCAGGCAGTGCGAGAAGTAGCGTCTTTGTCTGGCTCGCGCGGTGATCCATGGCCGGGTGGTTGCGGCGCCGGCAGCGTTCACCGAGGCCATCGCCGCAGCCAGAACAGCGGCGGTATTGCCGCCGTCGCCCCAAAGACTTCAAACCCGGTTACGGCTGGTCCGTTGCATCGGTCAGCGGCCTGATCAAGGGAAATCAGGGCAATCAGGTTTACCAGATTCCCGCCGACGTTGACCTGTCGAAGTACCCGTCAGTTGACCTGTGGTGCGTTCAGTTCAGCGTGTCATTCGGTGCTGCCGAGCTGGTCACCTGAGACGGCATCTGGCAATAACCTGAGGCGTGGCTGGCCGCCGCGTCCCCCAAGGAGCGCGGCGGCCAGCAACGACCATTTTTAGCACAATTTCAACGTGGCTTCCGTGTCACACGGCGAATCCTGCGTAACGTCCCGGCAACGATCCCCGATCATTCCCGTCGGGGGTCAACGTTCGTGGCTGCGCCGGCAGCAGTGGCGCCGCCTTCACCGGACCAGTCCTGGCCCTGGTTGTCATTGAACGCGGGGTCTGACTCAACGTCCGATGTCCCCAGGTTCACCGTTTCCGGGTGCGTGCTGTGGGCGGGGACGTGATCGCCCACAGCGGCACTGCCAACCGCAGCGGTGCCGGGGGCACCCACCGAGGCGCCGGCGTCGGACGTTTTGGACTTGCTGGTGCCGGACGCGGCGTCGGGGTGGATGGCCGAGCCGATGACTGTGCCCGCCCGGCGCGCGGCCTCACCGAGCTGGTCCGCCACCTCGGGAGCCTTCTCCTTGATGGCCGAAGTGGCGGCACTGACCTTGTCCTGGACCGGCTTACTGTCCCAGATGCTCGCCGCCCTGGCCTTGAGCTTGTCGTACGCTGCCCGGCCGGACCGCGATCCCAGGACGTAACCTGCCGCGATTCCAATACCTAAAAGAAGTTTTGATTTCATAGTGAACTCCTGCTCGTTGAGAAGGTGTCAGTCCCCGATCAGCTTGGCCGGGGGAATGAAAACCGGCCCCAGGATGTTGTCCCAGGGCCGGTTTTCATGCCGGTGACGAAGCTAGCTGCGGACGCTCCGCTTCGTGACCATGCTGTAAACCAGCAGCACGATGATCGAGCCTGCGATCGCGAGCAGCCAGGTCTGCAGCGAGAAGAACTCCTGCAGGCCGGTACCGAAAATCATTCCGCCGAGCCAGCCGCCGAGGAACGCACCGACAACGCCCAGAATGAGGGTGATGATCCAGCCGCCACCCTGCTTGCCCGGAAGGATCGCCTTAGCGATCGCGCCGGCAATAAGGCCAAGAATCAAAAATGCAAAGAAACCCATTTTGTCGTTCCTTCTTCCTACATCAGGGAGGTCCCCGGATCCCGGGTACGCTTCAATCCCTCTGCCCCAATACTAATCATGCTTAGTTTATTTTCGCCACTCCGAATCTCCATGGAAAGCCTGTTCGGGCCCGCTCAGTGGCCTGTCGCGTCCGAATCGTTTCCGGCGCCGGGCCCCTCGTCCAGGATGGCAAGTTCCGCGAGATCCTGCCGATCCAGGGAGAAATCGAAGATGTCCAGGTTTTCCCGCATCCGCTCGGGATCGCCTGATTTTGGAATGACTACAAGTCCTTGCTGAATATGCCAGCGCAGCACCAGTTGGGCGGGCGTTTTATCGTACTTTTCTCCGAGTTGGGCCAGAAGTGGAGCACCCAGGAGTCTGGCTCCGGAGCCGCCCAGCGGACTGTACGATTCGGTGACGATTCCGTGCCGGGCATTGAACTCGCGGTCGGCCACGCGGGTGATCGCCGGGCTCAGCTGGATCTGGTTCACGGCCGGCACCACGCCGGTTTCGGCCAGCAGCCGTTCCAGGTGGGCCGGTTTGAAGTTGGAGACGCCGATGGACCGGACTTTGCCCTCCGCCTGCAGCCGCTCAAACGTCCTCCACGTCGAGACGAAATCATCACGCGCAGGGAGCGGCCAGTGGATCAGCAGCAGGTCCACGTAGTCCAGCCCCATGCGTATCAGCGACCCCTCCAGCCCCGCCACCGCGCGGTCCTGGCCTTGAAACTGGCCGTCCAGCTTGGTGGTGACGAAGATTTTGCCCCGGTCCACCCCGCTGGCGCGGATGCCGTTCCCAACACCTTCCTCATTGCCGTACTTCACTGCCGTATCGATGTGCCGGTATCCGGCTTCCAGGGCATGTACGACGGCGGCAGTCACCTGTTCGTCGTCCAGCGGCCAGGTGCCGAGCCCCAGCTGCGGGATGCCGTGGCCGTTATTGAGCGTGATGAGCGGTGAGAGAGTCATTTCAACAGTCTGCCGTGCTTTCGCCTTCCTAGCCTTCGAACGCCCGTAGAATATTTCCGGCCTGGTGGTCGAGTACTGTTCGCGCTACGTCGGATACCTGATCCGGCTTCTTTTGCTGGTCCAGGAACTTCACAAAGCGCTGGATGGCCTGTGCCGCCTGGGAGGCATCGCCGTCGTCCACTGCCTTCGCCGCCTGCTGAACACTCGCTGCCAGCTGCTTCGCGACCGGGCCCGCTAGATCGCCGGCCTCAACCAGGTCCTCCAATGCCTGCTGTATGGCCTTCACGCTGCCCGGGAGCCAAGCCGCTCGCAGCGGCACATCACCGAAGTGCATGTCCGAGGCCAGATAGAAGTCCGTGTACGAGGGCTGGTTGTACGTGGTGTTCTGCCGGGCCACCTCGGCGAGGTACTGCGGATCGTGCATAAGCGTGTAGAGCTTGTGGTTGGTCACTTCGGTGCTCAGGTACATCCGGAGCGCCGAGCTGTCCGCCGTCCGGACCAGCATTTCCTCCCGACAGTCACCCACCACGTCTGCAACGAGGCTCGGCGTGCCCTTGGTGCCGTTGTTGGTGCGCGTGTCCGTGGCGGTGAGCGGCCGGCCGCGCTTCCAGTCATCGATGGTGGGGGTCTGGTCCCCGGAGCCGTTGATGATCTGGGTTGTCATGTCGGCAGCCCATCTGATGCTCATGTTGGTGCCCGGCGAGGTCGCGGAGAGCTTGTCTCCGTCGGCCGACTGCATGCCAATGGCCCAGTTTTCGATGCCGGGGCGGGCCGGATCAATGTCCGTGACGTGCATGGCATCGCCGTGGCCCAGCCGGGCCTCCTCTCCCGGGGTGGCGCTGCCGGCCGGCATGGTGTCGGACGAGCTGTACAGCAGCGAACCGTCGTCGTCGATGGTGGCCGAGCCGTACACAATTTCCTGCTTGCCGTCACCGTCCACGTCGGAGGCGCTGAGGGAGTGGAAGCCCTGCGTGGTGAGGGTGCCGAACTCGGGGTCCGTGCCGTCCCGGCCGTGCGGGCTGTCCTTGAAGGGGTTGGTCATGGGCGCCCAGCCCGAGTCCACGTTCCACACCGGGGAGAGGTTGGCGCCGTCCCAGGTTGTAGGCGGCAAGTGTGCTGCGCGTGTAATAGCCGCGGGCAAACACGGCGGCGGGCTTCTTGCCATCCAAATATGCGACGCCGGCCAGGAACCTGTCTACGCGGTTGCCGGGTTCGATTCGGGGCCGGAACCGATGAAGCCCTCAAAGGCCCGCAACACGTTCCGGGCACTCCGGGCGGGCGCGTAGACATCCATGAAGTAGCCCGTCACCGCTTCGGCATCTGGCCGGGACAGCGGGTACTGGTACTGCGGGGCGATGCCGAAGGCTTCTTCCAGGGTGGCGGGCCAGTTGCCGGCCCTGACCTCGGGGTGGTCGCGCCAGCCCAGGAACGTGTCCACCATGTGCTGGTAGTAGTCGGCGGCGCTCATCCGTAATCGTCGGAGTTGGAATGGCCGGCGTCGAGGTCCTTCTGCAGCAGCGAGATGAAGGACTCTGCGCCCACGGAGCCGTCCGGATTGTAGGAGATGGTCTTGGTGCCCGGGGCTGTCTTGAACATCATTGGCGAACGTCCGTCGCCGTCGAAAATCGTTCACCAGCATCTGCGTGTAGTGGGCGCCGGACCGGATGTTGACGCCCAGGTCGATCCGGTGGAGCAGCGTGCCGTCGGCCTTGTAGGTGTCCACGTAGGTGTTGCCCGTGTAGTCGACCTGGGAGACGTCCTTGGAGTTGCCGCCCCACGAGGTGGCAGTGGCGCTCCGGTCCAGTTCAACGCCGCGACGACGGCACGCACGTCATATGCCGACGACGCGGTTCCGGCGGCGTCAAGGTAGTTCGTGCTGTCTGTGACTGTTGCGAGCTTCTGGCCGTCGCGGTACAAATTGAAGTCGGTGCCGGTGAGGCCTGTGGCGGACGAGCCGGTTGCTTCGTGGCCGAAGAGGCGCCAGCTCAGGAAGACGCCCTCGGATGTGCCGGCAGCACCCCCCCCCCCGAGGTCCAAGTAATCCAGCTGTATGCCCGCATTGGCGGGCTTCGCGGAAGGCCCNGGCAAGGCCCGCAGCTGTGGCCACCGAAAACGGCGCACGGATATCCTGCTCGGATTCATCAGTGAATCCTTTCAATTTTGGATTGGGAAAACGCTTCCCCAGTAACCTAGTGGGGATATGCGCCACAAATCAACCCTTGCGCCCGGCGAAAATCCCGAGTATTTAGAACGTTGTAAATGGCATGGCCGGGGCCGCGCCGTCAGTCCGCGGCCCTTCGCGCCCACTTGATCAGCCGATCACTCAGATCCATAAACGACTGGTCCACCACCTGAAGTTCCGGGTGGCTGTCATGCCAGTCAACGATCTCCCGGGTCCCGTCCGCGAACGGGATGGTAGCGGCAAAGCCAGGCACCAGGGCTTTGATCTTGGCGTTGTCGAACACCACCGAGTGGGCGCGGTCGCCCAGGAGGCTTGGACCCAGATGGGGGCTATGTCCGGCGCCGTGCGCGGCGATGGTTTCCGAAGATATGTGGACCAACTCGGGTTCGGCAACCCCGGCCGCCCGCGCAAACAGGCCGTAGATCTGGTTCCAGGGCAGGTACTCATCCGACGTGATGGTGTAGCTCTCGCCCACCGCCTGCGGCCTGCCGAGCAGTCCCACGAAGGCTTTCGCGAAGTCCCTGGCGTGCGTCACGGTCCAGAGCGAGGTGCCATCGCCGTGCACCATGATGGGCTGACCGGTGCGCATCCGGTGGATGTCTGTCCAGCCGCCCACCAGGCCCACCCTCGTGCGGTCGTACGTATGTGAGGGACGCACCACGGTGACCGGAAAATCATCTGCCCGGTACGCCTCGAACAAGAGGTCCTCGCACGCGATCTTGTCTCGTGAATACTGCCAGAACGGATTTTTCAGCGGAGTGGATTCCAGGATCGGCAGCCGGGTGGGCGGCTTCTGGTAGGCCGACGCGGTGCTGATGAACACGTACTGGCCGGTCCGGCCCCGGAACAGTTCCATGCCGGAGCGCGCCTGATCTGGAGTGAAGGCAATAAAGTCCGCAACGGCGTCGAACTCCCTGCCCTGCAGCACCGCCCGCACAGCGTCCTGGTCGCGGATGTCCGCGTGCAGGACCTCCGCGCCGTCCGGTACCGGCTTGCCTGATTGGCCGCGGTTGAGGATGGTCACCCGGTGTCCCAGTACGACGGCGCGTTCCGCCGCTGCGGCGCTGATTACCCCGGTGCCGCCCAGGAAGAGGATGCTCCGTGGTGCCACGGTGTCGGCCGCGGAATCCAATGGCTTCACCATGCGTAGTCTTCCGGTGCCGGCCGGTGGCCCGGGAAGATGTCGTCGAGCCGCTTGAGCGCGTCGGCGTCGAGCGTGACCTCCAACGCCCGGATGCCGGCGTCAAGCTGTTCCTGCGTGCGCGGCCCCACGATCGGTGCGGTGACAGCAGGCTGGTGAAGCAGCCACGCGAGCGCGATGTCGCCGGGTTCGTGCCCCAGCCCGTCCGCGAGATCCTCGAACTGCTGGATCTGGTCCCGGTGCTGCTTGAGCGTTTCTGCGGCGCGCCCTTCGGTGCGCCGGACGCCCGCGCGTTCCTTCTTCAGGACGCCGCCCAGCAGCCCGCCCTGGAGCGGCGACCACGGGATCAGGCCCAGGCCGTACTGCTGTGCGGCGGGGATGACCTCCAGCTCCACCTCGCGGCGGAACAGGTTGTAGATGGACTGCTCGCTGACCAGCCCGGTGTAGTTCCGGCGGCGGGCGGCTTCCTGTGCCTGGGCGATGTGCCAGCCCGCGAAGTTGCTGCTGCCCGAGTAGAGGATCTTGCCCTGCTGGACGGCCACTTCGATGGCCTGCCAGATCTCGTCCCAGGGCGTGTCCCTGTCAATGTGATGGAACTGGTACACGTCGATGTAGTCCGTCTGGAGGCGCTTCAGGCTGGCGTCCAGGGCGCGCCGGATGTTCAGCGCGGACAGCTTGGACTCGTTGGGGCGGTCAGTCATGGTGCCGTACAGCTTTGTAGCCAGGACGGTCCGTTCGCGCCGCTCGCCGCCCTTCGCGAACCAGCGGCCAATGATTTCCTCGGTCCAGCCCCGGTGCCCGCTGCCGCCATAGACGTTGGCTGTGTCGAAGAAGTTAATGCCGGCGTCCAGGGCGGAATCCATGATGCGGTGCGCGTCAGCCTCGTCGGTGTGCGGGCCGAAGTTCATGGTGCCCAGGCAAAGCCGGGAAACTTTCAGGCCCGAACGGCCCAGGTGCGTGTACTGCATACGGAGGGATCCTTCGCTGGTGGTTGGACGTGGCGGAACGCGGTGACCGAGCCTTCCGGAATCGGTGCCGGCAGGCTCGGTCAGCGTTGGCTACAGCTGTGTGAAAGCGGCGACGGCGGGATCGGAACCGATGCGCGCGCCCCGCTCAAGGGCGGTGATGGAGGCGAGCTCGTCGTTGGTCAAGGTCAGGGAAGCGGCCGCGAAGTTTTCGCGGATACGGGACGGGTTAACCGACTTGGGGATGACGATGGTGCCGGCGGCCAGGTGCCAGGCCAGGACCACCTGCGCCGTGGTGGCGTCGTGTGCCTTCGCAACGGCGGTGACGGCGTTTCCGTTGAGGTCCCCACCCTGGCCCAGCGGGCTGTAGGCCTCCACCGCAATCCCGAGGGCACGGCTTTTGGCGGCTAGTTTGACCTGCTGGTAGCTGGGGTGCAGTTCAATCTGGTTCACGGCGGGTACGACGTCCGCGGACTCGAGCAGGGTGTCCAGGTGGTCGGAGAGGAAGTTCGAGACGCCGATGGCACGGATCGCCTTGGCGGCATACAGGGCCTCCAGTTCCTTCCAAGCCTGGACGTAGAGGCCCTGTGACGGGACCGGCCAGTGGATGAGGTAGAGGTCCACGAAGTCAAGACCCAGCGCCTCGCGGGTGTCCTGGAATGCGTCCCAGGCCCGGCCCTGATCGCCGTTGCGGAGCTTGGTGGTCACGAAGATTTCCTCGCGCGGAATACCCGAGGCTGCGATGGCAGCGCCCACACCTGCTTCGTTGCGGTATCCGGCCGCGGTGTCGATGTGGCGGTAGCCGGCTGCCAGGGCATCCTCAACGATCCGCTGGGTGTCTTCCGGCGGAACCTGGAAAACGCCGAAGCCGAGCTGGGGGATAGTGACGCCGTTGTTCAGCGAGATTTCTGACATGGGTACTCCTCGTACTGCTGAAGGATGGTTCCTGGCTCGGGATGTCCGGCAGGAAACCGCTTCCGGGAACTGCTCCGGTACGAGCCTATGCACTTTCGCGCCGATAGTCAGTCCTTGACCGTGTCCCTGTTTTTCCTAGGACCGGCAGTCCTACCTTCGTTGTAGGAAGTGCCTGGCAGGGCCGTGCCGAATGGCTGAACAGTGATGGCCGCGCCCAAAGGACGCGGCCATCACTGTTCATACCTTGGAAGGGTCAGCCTTCGTGCCGGAAACCGAGCTTGATCCGCACCTGCCAGTCGGCAACCTTGCCGTCTTCGAGGTGGCCCCGGATTTCCTTGACCTCGAACCAGTCAAGGTTGCGCAGGGTCTTTGCGGCCTCGGTGATCCCGTTCCGGACGGCCGCGTCCACGCCTTCTTCGGAGGTGCCGACAATTTCAGTAATGCTGTACGTGTGGTTGGACAACTTCGCTCCTCGTGATCGCCTTCGATTCCCGGTTGCGGGCCGTCCTTGAACACTAGTGGCACTTCTCAGGCGTGGCCAGACCCAATACTACGGAGTGGACGCTGGTCAGGGAGCTTCGAGGACCAGGGTCTTGAGGTCATCCAGGGTCTGCTGCATGTGCAGGTCCATGGCTTCCCGCGACCGGCTCGGATCGCGCGATTCCAGCGCCTCGGCAATGTTCTGGTGGTGCCCGATGGCGTGCTCCTGGATGGTAGGCACGGCCGATGTTTCGGCCCGACGCTTTTCCAGAACCCGGTGCAGCGGCGCGAAAAGGACCGCCACAAAAACGTTCTCCGAGGCGCGCAGGATCAGGTCGTGGAATGCCAGATCAGCCTCCACGAAGGCGGCAATGTCGTTGACCTCATGGGCGGCCCGCATCGCCGCCACATGGCCGAACAGCGTCTGGATGTCGGCGTCGCTGATCCGTGCCGCCGCGAGTTCGCACGCCCCGGTTTCGAGCATTCGGCGCAGTTCAATGAGCTGCACGGAGGCGGCGGCTTCGTTCTGTCCCTCTGACGCGGCGCGCAGGACAGCTTCCAGCGAAGCCCAACGGTTCAACGGGTTAACGAACGTGCCGCGGCCGCGTTCCACGCTGAGGATCCGCTGCGCTTCCAGGGTTTTCATGGCCTCGCGCACCGTCATCCGGCTCACCTCGTGCCTGGCGCTGAGTTCCAGCTCGCCGGGCACGCTGGATCCGGGTGGAAAGTCCCCGGCAATGATCCGGTCCAGGAGTTCGTCGGCAACAACGCCCACCAGTGATTTCCGTGCCATATGTCCCCCTTGCGGCGTCGCCAGATATGTCTGACAAGTCTACTTGCGCGTTTCTATGTCCTGTGCCACACTATTTGAAATGTTAGATGTCAGACATCTTACAGTTACCTCGATACTTAGATTTCCACACAACGGAGTGCACTGTGACGCTTGAAGCAGACATCCTGGCCGCCTTCCCGGCCGAAGTCCGGATTCCCGCCCGCCTGGTTGCCGACGCCGTCGCCGCGTCCAGCGCGGAGACCCCCCGGATGCTCGTAGTGCTCGACGACGACCCCACCGGAACGCAGTCCGTTGCGGATCTGCCCGTGCTTACCCGCTGGGAAGTGGAGGACTTCATCTGGGCCTTTGGCCAGGCGAAGCCCGCCGTGTACGTGCTGACCAACACCCGCAGCCTGGACCCCGCAGAAGCCGCAGCCCGCAACGAGGAAGTGGTCCGCAACGCACTGGCCGCCGCCGGTTCCGCAGATGCCAGTGCCGGTTCCAGCCTGCGGCTGGGGTTCGTGAGCCGCAGCGACTCCACCCTCCGTGGCCACTACCCGCTGGAGCCCGACGTCATTGCGGCCACTGTTGCTGACGTCAGCGGAGAAGCCACCGACGGCGTTGTGCTGGTTCCGGCATTCCCCGATGCCGGCCGCGTGACCATCGGCGGCGTGCACTACATGCGCGGCACCGGGGACGACGCCGGCAAGCTCACCCCCGTGGCCGAGACCGAATTCGCCAAGGACGCCAGCTTCGGCTTCGCCAACTCGGACATGACCAAATACGTGGAAGAGAAGTCACAGGGCCGCTTCGCCGCCGAATCCGTGATTGTCCTGGACCTGAACATCATCCGCGCCTCTGCCGATCCGCAGATCACCGCCGAGGCCATCGCCGACGCCATCGAGCCTGCCACCAACTCCACGCCGATCGTCGCTGACATTGTCACCGAAAACGATCTCCGCGCCCTGTCCCTGGGCCTGGAAGAAGCCGAACGCCGCGGCAAGAAGCTCCTCTACCGCGTGGGACCGCCGTTTGTCCGTGCCCGGATCGGCCAGGAAATCCGCACCGCGCTCACCGGCGCTGAAGCCTACGCCGGCAACAACCCGTCCGAGGCCGGCGGCCTGATCGTGGTGGGCTCCCACGTGGGCGTCACCACCCGCCAGCTCAAGGCCCTCACCGAACAGCACGGCGCAGCGCGCATTGTGGAGATTGACGTCGAGAAGCTGCTCAACGACGCCGGGGCGGCACACCTCGACCAGACCGTTGACACCGTCGTGGAGGCGCTCCACGGGGGAGACGTCATCGTCCACACCAGCCGCCTGTTGATCAAGACCGACGACGCCGCAGCGAGCCTGCGGATCGCGCGCACGGTGTCCGCCGCCGTCGTCGCCGTGGTGAACCGGACCCTCAAAACCTTCCCGCCGCGGTTCGTCATCGCCAAGGGCGGCATCACGTCCTCCGACGTCGCCGCCCACGGCCTGGAAATCCGCCACGCCATTGTCCGCGGTCCCATGCTGCCGGGCATCGTCTCGCTCTGGGAGCCGGTGGACGGCCCCGCCAAGGGCATCCCGTACATCGTGTTCGCCGGCAACGTGGGCGACGACCAGTCCCTCGCCGACGTCACCCGCAAGCTCAGCAGCACCTTCTAATCCCGCCAGTATTCAAGGAAGAACACCATGACCAGCAACTACACCATCACCGTCCTGGGCCTCGGCGCCATGGGCCTGCCCATGGCCACCCGGCTGGCCAGCGAGCTCACCGTTCACGGCTTCGACATCGCCGAGCCGCGCCTGAAGCTCGCCGAAGAAGCCGGCATCCGCACCTTCGCCTCCGCCAGGGAAGCCTCCAAGGGCGCCGATGCACTGCTCCTCGCGGTCCGCAACGGCGAGCAGCTCAACGACGTCCTCTTCGGCGAGAACGGCGTGGCCTCCGTACTCGAGCCGGGTGCCGTCGTCATCCTCGGCAGCACGGTGGGCACCGAAGCCATCCCCGCCACCGTGGCACGCCTCGCCGAATACGGCGTTGAGCTCGTGGACGCGCCGCTGTCCGGCGGCCCCAAGCGCGCCGGTGAAGGCGACCTGCTGATCGTCGTCGGCGCTTCCCCCGAGGCCCAGGAGAAGGCCCGCCCTGCCCTCGAACTGCTAGCTTCCACGCTCACCGTGGTGGGCGACAAGCCCGGCGACGGCCAGGCCCTCAAGACCGTCAACCAGCTCCTCTGCGGCATCCATATCGCGGCCGCCGCCGAGGCCATGGCCCTCGCCGACGCGCTCGGCCTGGACCAGGCCAAGACCCTCGCAGCCCTCGAAGCCGGCGCGGCAGGTTCGTTTATGCTTTCCAACCGCGGCCCGCGCATCCTCGAGGCCTACACCGAGGAAGGCGCAGAGGTCCTGTCCCGCCTGGACATCTTCGTCAAGGACATGGGCATCGTGGGCAAGGCCACCCGCGCCGCCGGCCTGGCAGCCCCCGTTGCCGCCGCCGCCGAGCAGCTGTACCTCCTGGGCCAGGCCCAGGGCCTCGCCGCCGCCGACGATTCCGCAGTCATCAAGGTTGTCGCGCCCACCAAGCGCACCGCCTAGGCACCACCACTTCACCTCCGCTAAAGCGCCCCCAAAAAACGTACGACGACGGCGGTCACCCCTCCGCCGTCGTCGTATCTTCCAGCGTTCACAAAGCACAAGAAACAGCGCCCGCCAGCCCGTCTTCTGGAAGACTGGCTTGTCGAAGGAGACACCGCAATGAACCCCCTGACTAACTCGCTGATGGTGCGGGCGGCCGACGCCCCCGCCATCAAACCCGCGGTGGAGCTGGGTACTCCGCTGCTCCTCACCATCGCGGCGATCGGCATCGCCGTCCTGCTGGTGATGATCATCCGATTGAAGATCCAGGCCTTTGTGGCCCTGCTGACCGTAAGCATCGCAGTGGCCGTGGCCTCGCAGATCCCGCTGAAGGACGTCTTCACCGTCGTCGCCACCGGTGTGGGCGGAACCATGGGCAAGGTGGCCCTGCTGATCGCGCTCGGCGCCGTCCTGGGCCGGATGATCGAGGTTTCCGGCGGCGTCCAGTCGCTGGCCGCGCACTTCACCGGGAAGCTTGGCGCCAAGCGCGTAGCGGTGGCGCTCACCGCCGTCGGCTTCCTGGTGGCCATCCCCGTGTTCTTCGAGGTGGGCATCATTGTGCTCGTCCCGATCGTCTACGCCTTTGCGAAGATCGCCAACGTGCACCCGGTCAAGTTCGGCCTGCCGATGGCCGGCATTATGCTCTCCATCCACGTCGCCGTGCCGCCGCACCCGGGCATCGTGGCAGGCGCCGGAGTGTTCGGCGCCGACATCGGGCTCATCACGCTGATCTCGCTGCTCATCTGCGTCCCGCTCGGATTCCTGTCCTATTGGGTTGCCAGCATCATGAACCGCAAGGAGTACGAGCTCCTCCCCGGCGTCAAGGCCCAGGTGGACGAATTCGGTTCCGACTCCCTGGTCAAGGTCGGCCACCAAGGCCCGGGCGCCGTAGGCATCGCCCCGCCGCGTCCGGCCCTGATCATCTTCCTCATCGCCGCGCCGATCGTGCAGATCCTCATCGGCACCCTGGGCACACTCACCATCCCCAAGGACAACTCCTGGTACGGCCTGGCTGCCTTCATCGGCAACCCATTCTTCGCCCTCCTGGTGGCCGTTGCCCTGTCCTTCTTCCTGCTGGCGGTCCGCCGCAACTGGTCCCTGAAGGAAACCGGCGAGATCTTCGAAGGCGCCCTGCCTCCCATCGCGTCCATCCTGATGGTTGTCGCGGCCGGCGGCGTGTTCGGTGAGGTCCTGCGGACCTCCGGCATCGGTGCTGCACTGTCCCAGACGCTGGACCACCTGGGCCTGCCGGTCATTGTGCTCGGCTTCGTGATCTCCCTGGCCCTGCGTGCAGCCCAGGGTTCGGCAACCGTCGCCATCGTCACCACCACCGGCCTGCTGACCTCCGCCGTGATGGAAGGCGGCTACTCGCCGGCCCAGATCGCCGTCATCGTCATCGCCATCGGCTTCGGCTCGCTGGGCCTGTCCCACGTGACCGACGCCGGCTTCTGGACCGTGGTGCGCTACTACGGCCTCACCGTCTCGGACGGCCTCAAGACCTGGACCGTCCTCACCACCGTCCTCGGCGTGGCCGGCTTCATCCTGACCTACGTGGCCTGGATCCTCGTGGGAGGCCTGAGCGTCTGATGCGCACCCGACTCGACCACCTGGTCACCGCCGCCCTCCAGCAGGGCTCGGCCGTTCCCGCCTTCACCTGCTACGACTTCACCACAGCGCTGGCTGTTGTGGGCGCTGCCGAGGACGCGGGCCGCGGGGTCATCCTGCTGGTGGCCCCCAAAACGGCTGGCACGTCCAACGGCCTCCGGCTGATCGCCGCGCTCCGCGGGCTGGCAGACGCCGCATCCGTTCCGGTGGTGGTCCAGCTGGACCACGCGACGGACCTCAAAGTGATGGCCGACGCCGTCGCCGCGGGGGCGGATTCGGTCCTCGCGGACGGCTCGTCCCTTCCGTATGAGGACAACATTGCGCTGGTCCGTGAGGCACGCTCTGTGCTGGGAGCCGGCGTCGTGCTTGAAGCGGAACTCGGCGGCCTGGCCGGCGACGAGGACCGCGCCTTCGGTGCCGACGAAGCCGGTGTGGCAGTGGCCGGCCTGACGGACTCTGCCCAGGTGGAGGACTTTGTGGCCCGGGCCGGCGCGGAACTCCTGGCTGTTGCGGTGGGCAACGTCCACGGCAAGTACAAGGGCGAGCCGCAGCTGCGCTGGGACGTCCTGCAGGACATTGCCGTGCGGACCCACATCCCGCTGGTGCTCCACGGCGCGTCCGGCATTCCGGTGGGGGAGCTGGTCAAGGCCGCCGCGATGAACGTGGGCAAAGTGAACTTCAATACCGAGCTCCGCACCGGCGTGCTGTCCGCGCTCCAGGAACAGCTGCCGGCGCACCGGGCCGACGGCGAGAACCTCCAGGGCTTGCTGGGCCGCTGGAACACCTCGGCCAGGGAATTCGCCACGTCGGCGTTGGGCATGCTCACCCGCTGACGCTCGTCTGAGTTGTGGGGAGGCTAGGATCAGCACATGATCCTGGCCTCCCTGCTTTTTGCCTTCCTCGCCGCGGCGCTCCATGTGTACATCTTCACCATGGAATCCTTCACCTGGACCACGCCGGCCACGTGGAAGCGCTTCGGCCTCGCCTCCCAGGCCGACGCCGAGACCACCAAACCCCTCGCCTACAACCAGGGCTTCTACAACCTGTTCCTGGCCATCGGCGCGATCATCGGGGTGGGCTGCGTGGCGCTTGGCCCCGACGCTTCCGCGCAGCACGTGGTGGGCTGGACGCTGATCTTCAGCTGCTGCGGCTCCATGCTGCTCGCCGCGGCGGTGCTGGCACTCAGCGGGAAAAAGTACCTCCGCGCCGCGGTTCTGCAGGGCACGACGCCGTTGCTCGCCGTCGTGCTGGGGTTGCTGGCCGTTGCTGGCTGACTGACGCTCCTGAGGCGACCACTGCTGAGGCGACGTTGTGCCCGTTTCTGGCCGGAAGCGCATCGCGGGCGGACAATTGAGTCAACAACAGCATCGGCGCTTGTAGGGACTGCACGTGAGTGGTGTGAAGGGGCCAGCCCCGCACAGTGACCAGGCGGTCCGGCGCGACCTCGTGATCGACCTTGTCCGGTTCGTCTGCCTGGCCCTGGTGGTGGTGGGCCACTGCATGATGGTCAGCCCCGTCCTGCAAGGGGACGGCACCGTGACCTCCAAAAATACGCTGGGCGATCAGCCGTGGTTCGAGCCCGTGATCTGGATCTTCATGGTGATGCCGCTGTTCTTCGTGACCGGCGGCACCACCGGCCTCCAGTCCTGGCAGCGGCTGAGAGCCCGCGGCGGTACGGGCGTCGAGTTTGCCCAGGCCCGGCTGCTGCGGCTGGTCCGCCCGGCGGCGGCACTCCTGGCGGTGATGTTCCTGGGCTTTTCGGCGGCGCTCCTGCTCGGGGTGGACCCCCAGGTGGTTCAGTTGATGGCCACCGGGGCCGGCATGCCCCTGTGGTTCCTGGCCGCCTACCTGGCCGCCCAGCTCAACATCCCGCTCCTGGCCCGGTTCCATGAGCGCGCGCCCTGGCTGACCGTTGCGGTCCTGGCGGCCCTCGTGGTGGCCATCGACTGCTTCCGCGGAGCCCTGCCCATCCTCGCCTACGCAAATCTTGTTTTCCTGTGGTGCGCCGTGCAGCAGCTTGGTTTCCTGGTGGCCGACGGGCACGTCGCCAGGCTCACGCGCTCCGGCCTGGTGGGGCTCATCCTGGCAGCCAACCTGGTGCTCGGGCTGGTCACTGGCCTGGGTCTCTACTCCGGAAACATGCTGGTCAACCTCAACCCGCCCAACCTCTGCCTGCTGCTCCTGGGCGTGTCCCAGGCTGCCGCGCTCCAGCTCTTCCGGCCGGCGCTCGGCTGGGTTTCCGGCGTGCGCTGGATCCGCGTGGTGGTCATGGTTGCCGGCCGCCGCTCCATGACCGTGTACCTGTGGCACCTGCCGTTGCTCGCGGCTATGTCCGGGCTCCTGCTCCTCACCGACTTCCCCAAGCCCGGGGCAGGCACCGCCGAATGGTGGTGGGCGCGGCCGCTCGTCCTCCTGGGGGTTGTCGCCCTGC
This sequence comes from Pseudarthrobacter sp. MDT3-1, assembly GCF_054510755.1. NCBI lineage: Bacteria > Bacillati > Actinomycetota > Actinomycetes > Micrococcales > Micrococcaceae > Pseudarthrobacter > Pseudarthrobacter sp. MDT3-1. The sequence goes on from NZ_JBTNDX010000019.1 coordinate 28,605, forward strand.
TGCTCCCGGTACTGGCCGCGTTCGGCCACCTTGAGGAACGTCCGACGGCGTCCGTCCACACCCGCGGCCGGCCCGCCGCCGCGGTGGTGACGGCCGCCGTCGTCGTCTTCATTCCGGTGGCGGACGCTGCCCTCAACGGCCTGACGCTGGGCCTGCTCGGAGGCGGTGCAGCATGCTTTGTGTTGGCCGTCCTGCTGCTGGGCCGGATGCCCGAACGTGTCCCCGGCGATGTCGGTGCCGAACGGGTGGACCACGCCGGCAGCCAGAGTGACGGGCCATTGCCAGCGGGGCCAAGTAGTGCCAATGTCGAACCATGACTGAGAACATGATTTCCACAGAGGACAAGTTCAGCCCCGACGTCTCGCTGTCCAGGGATGACGTGCACCACCGCTACGAGCTGCGGGTGGGCGGAAAGATCGCCGTCCAGTCCTTCTTCCGGGACCTGCCCGGACACGTGGATTTCCTCCACACCGACACCGCTGAGGATTTCAAGGGCCAGGGACTGGGCAAGGTCTTGGCTCACTTCGCGCTCGACGACGTGGTGGCTTCGGGTAAGCGCATCATCCCGCATTGCCCGTTCATTTCCAGCTACCTCCGCGCCCATGAGGGGGGCTACGAACAGCACATCGACTGGCCGGACAACTAGCGCAAACGGTCATTTAAGCCCCTCGAACCAGCGCGAACGGTCATTTAAGCCCCTCGAACCAGCGCGAACGGTCATTTAAGCCCCCGGAAACTCCCTCCGGAGGGCCTCAAGTGTCCGTTCGCGCGGAGTATTTTGCACCCGATTCGCGATCGGGGCCAGTCAATGAAGCGCCCGCGACCTGAAGAACGCCCGTATCCGGCGGCTTAAGATAAATAAGTCACTAAAGTTTGACGAAAAGGTTCACCTAAGTAAGGCTTACCTTGCTAAAGACAACCCCAACGTCGAACTAAGGATGACCACTGTGCCGCTGCTGCCCCGTGTTGATGAGATGTACGTGGATGAAAATCGGGAGGGCGAAACCCTGCAGGGGCAGGATTTCGGCTCCCGCGTGGAGCTGGCCCTCGCTGCCACCAACCATCTGTTCAACACCAGGAACTCCACCCGGTACGTGGCGCAGGTGCTGCAGGGAGTCAACGCCGTGGCCACCAAAATCGACCGCACCACCCGGCCTTTTACCGGCGTCGGGCCCGCCGAAATGAAGGCGCGTATCGGCGCCGTTGACCTGGACCAGCCGCTCCCGGACACCGCCGCGGCCCTGGAAGAGCTGGAGACCGTGTACCTCCGGGACGCCATCTACTTCCACGATGCGAAGTACGCGGCCCACCTGAACTGCCCGGTGGTGATCCCGGCGCTGGTGGGGGAGGCCATCCTGTCCGCGGTGAACTCCTCGATGGACACCTGGGACCAGAGCGCCGGGGCCACCATGATCGAACGCCGGCTCATCGACTGGACCGCCGAACGGCTGCAGCTGGGGGCGGCAGCCGACGGCGTGTTCACCTCCGGCGGCAGCCAGTCCAACCTGCAGGCGCTGCTGATCGCGCGCAACCACGCCGTCGCCGGGCTGCGGCAGGAGCCGGCCAACGCCGGACTCCGGCTGCCCGCGCTGCTGGAAAAGCTCCGGATTTTCACCTCAGCAGCCAGCCACTTCAGCATCCAGAAGTCCGCGTCCATGCTGGGCATGGGCTTCGACGCCGTCATCTCCGTCCCATGCGCCGCGGACCACAAGATGGACCCGGCCGCGCTCGCCGAGGCCATGGCGGAAGTGCACGACGCCGGGCTGGTGCCGATGGCGGTTGTGGCCACCGCCGGGACCACCGACTTCGGTGCGGTGGACCCGCTCGCCGACCTCGCGGCCCTGGCCCGCGCCTACGGTGCCTGGTTCCACATTGACGCGGCTTACGGCGGCGGGCTGATGGTTTCGAACCGCTACCGCCACCTGCTGGACGGGACCCGCCTGGCCGACTCCGTCACCGTGGACTTCCACAAAACGTTCTTCCAGCCCGTTAGCTCCAGCGCCCTGCTGGTCCGCGACCGCGCCATGCTCCAGCACGTCACCTACTACGCGGACTACCTGAACCCGGAAAGCGCCGCCCTGGCCGAGATCCCCAACCAGGTGGACAAAAGCATCCAGACCACCCGGCGCTTTGACGCGCTCAAGCTGTGGCTGACCCTGCGCATCATGGGCGCGGATGCGATCGGCGCCCTGTTTGATGAAGCAATCGATCTCGCAGCCCGGGTGGGATCAGTGCTGGCCGCCGACGACGACTTTGAGCTCGCCGCCGCTCCGCAGCTCAGCACGCTGGTCTTCCGGTACCGGCCCCGGGTTTCCGGTGCTTTGTCCGGCGCTGCTGCCCTTACCGGCGCCGGTTTTGCCGATGTCGGCCTCACCGACGCTCACGGCCGGCTTTCCGAGGATGCGGCCGACACCCTCAACCCGGCCATCCGTGCGGCCGTTTTCGCGTCCGGGCAGGCCGTCGTAGCTGGCACCAAGGTGGCCGGCCGGCACTACCTGAAGTTCACCCTCCTCAACGCCGAAGCAACCCTGGAGGACATCAGCGAGATCATCGAGCTGCTGCGCAGCACCGGCGTGCAGCTGCTGTCCGGCGCCAACACCAACAACAGCACCAGCGAGGTGTCCCCATGAGCACCTCCACCGAACCGCGCATTTTCGACTTCGCCGGCATCGGCGTCGGGCCCTTCAATCTTGGCCTCGCCGCCCTCAGCGAGCCGGTGGACGGGCTGGATGGCGTCTTCCTGGAGCAACGGGAATCCTTCGACTGGCACCCGGGCATGATGCTGGAGCCGGCCCACCTGCAGGTGCCGTTCATGGCGGACCTGGTGTCGCTGGCCGACCCCACGTCGCCGTATTCGTTCCTGAATTTCCTCAAGCAGACCGGGCGCCTCTACCGCTTCTATATCCGCGAAAACTTCTATCCGCTGCGCGCCGAGTACAACCAGTACTGCCAGTGGGTGGCCGGCCAGCTGCGGTCCGTCCGTTTTAGCACGGCTGTGCTGGATCTAACGTACGACGCCGGCGTATACCGCCTTTCAATGGAAGGTCCGGACGGGCCTGAGGTGCTGCTGGCGCGGCGGCTGGTGCTGGGCACGGGCACCTCGCCGTACGTGCCGGCGTCCTGTGACGGAATAGTCGACGCGGCCGCTGATGGCGGCGGGGGACTTGTCCTCCACAACGCCGATTACCTGTCGCGGAAGAGTGAGCTGCAGGCCAAGCGGAGCATCACCATCGTGGGCAGCGGCCAGAGCGCCGCGGAAATCTATTACGAGCTCCTGCAGGACAACGACACCTATGGCTACCAGCTGAACTGGGTCACCCGGTCCGGGCGGTTCTTCCCGCTGGAGTACACCAAGCTCACCCTGGAGATGACCTCGCCGGAGTACGTGGACTACTTCCACGGGCTGCCGCAGGGCCAGCGCGACGGCCTCATCAAGAGCCAGAAGAACCTGTACAAAGGCATCAACTCCGAGCTGATCGACGCCATCTACGACCTCCTGTACGCCAAGAGCCTCTCCGGCATGGTGGACACCCAGCTCCTCACCCATTCGTCGCTCACCGGCGCCGCCTGGGATCAGGCCACCGGTTCCCACACCCTGCAGCTCCGGCACGAGGAGCAGGGCTCGGACTATGTGCTGGACAGCGAAGCCGTGGTCCTGGCCACCGGCTACACCTACCGGGAGCCGGACTTCCTGGCCGGAATCCAGGACCGGATTGCCAGGGACTCCGCCGGCCGGTTCGCCGTGGCACGCAACTACAGCACCGGCGTCGAACCCGGCGAAATTTTCGTCCAGAACGCCGAGCTGCACACGCACGGCTTTGTCACCCCGGACCTCGGCATGGCCGCCTACCGCAACTCGTGCATCCTGCGCGAGATCACCGGCCGCGAGGTCTACCCGGTGGAGCGCAGCATCGCGTTCCAGCAGTTCGGCGCGCCGAATGGCCTGCCCGAACCTGCCGAAGCGCTCTCAACAGGAAAAGCATGGGTGTCCGCATGAGCTTCTCGTTCCGCTGTGTTGACGCCGCTACCGATGCACCACTCCTCCACAGCTGGGTCACACAGCCGTACGCGTCGTTCTGGGGGATGCTGTCCGCCACAGTTGACGGGGTTGTGGAGGAATACTCGAGAATCCAGGCAACGGGGCATCACCACGCCTTGCTGGGGATCAACGACGACGGCGTCCCCGCCTTCCTGATGGAGGAATACCTGCCGGCCGCCTCGCCGCTGGCCGCGATCTATGCCGTGCAGGAGGGCGACATTGGCATGCACCTGCTGGTGGCGCCGCCGTCGGGAGACCCCCAACCGGGGTACACCGCCGCGGTGATGGATGCCGTGCTGGAGCGGTTGTTCGAAAAACCGGGAGTGGAACGCGTGGTGGTTGAACCAGACGCCAAGAACTCCAAGATCCATGTGCTCAACGAGCGGCTGGGCTTCCAGCCGGCGGAGGTTGTCACCCTGCCGGACAAGGAAGCGCTGCTCAGCTTCTGCACACGCCAGGACCACCTCGCCGCCCGCGCAGCGCTGGGCCACCCCCGAGTCCCTTCCCATGACCTTTCCGTCCCGATCCATCAGGGAGAATCACTGTGACCATCATCGAGCTGGACCCCGCCGTCGTCGAAATATCGGACAGCACCGCCAACACTGTTCCCCACCTCGCACCCGAACGCTGGGCGGCGGCCAACCGCCACCTGGTCCGCAAGGCGCTCGCGGAATTCCTGCACGAACGCATCCTGGAGCCGCAGCGCCTGGGCTCCGGCAGCGGTGCCACGGGTCCGGAGGAGCCCGCGGTGTACGTGGTCCGCAGCGACGACGGCCTCACGGCGTACTCGTTCACGGCCCGCGTGCTTGAGCTGGAGCACTGGTCGGTGGACGCCGCTTCGATCCACTGCACACGCAGCGGCGAGGACGCCGCCCCGGACGCCCTGCGTTTCATCACCGAGTTCAGGGACACCCTGGGCATCCGCGAGGAGATGCTCCCGGTCTACCTTGAAGAGATCAGCAGCACCCTGGCCGGCCACTCCTACAAGCAGTGGCTGGGACAGCCGTCCGCCGAGGAACTCGCGGCAGGAGTCACCGGCGGCACGGACCCCGCCGCCGACTTCCAGGCCATCGAACGCAGCATGACGGAGGGCCACCCGTGTTTCGTGGCCAACAACGGCAGGCTGGGGTTTGGCATCAGTGACTACCGGGCGTTCGCGCCGGAGACCGGAGCCTCCGTCCGCCTGGAATGGATCGGGGTGCACCGCAGCAAGGCTGTCTTCACCGCCAGCGCCGGACTGGACTACCGCGCCCACCTGGAGGCCGAGCTCGGCGCCGCCGCGCTGCAGTCCTTTGACAGCGACTTCGCGGCGCAGGGCGCGGACCCCGCCCAGTACTTCCTGATGCCGGTGCATCCGTGGCAGTGGGAGAACAAGCTCACCGTCACGTTCGCTGCCGAAATCGCCCAGCAGCACATCATCCATCTGGGGACCGGTGCCAACAGTTACCAGGCCCAGCAGTCCATCCGCACGTTCTTCAACACGGCCGCGCCCGCCAAGAGCTACGTCAAGACGGCGATGTCCGTCCTGAACATGGGCTTTATGCGGGGACTCTCGCCGCAGTACATGAAGGCAACCCCCGCCATCAACGACTGGCTGCAGGACCTGATCCGATCAGACGAAGCCCTGCAGAAACGCGGCCTGGCCATGATCAGCGAGATCGCGGCCATCGGCTACCACAACGGCTACTACGAGGCCGCGTCCGCCAAGGGCTCGCCGTACCAGAAGATGCTGTCCGCGCTGTGGAGGGAAAGTCCGCTCCCGCTGCTGGAGGACGGCCAGCAGCTTGCCACCATGGCGTCCCTGCTGCACGTCGATTCGACCGGCAAACCGATGGTGTCTGCCCTGATTGAGCGCTCCGGACTGGAGCCTGCCGAATGGCTGCGCCGCTACTTCGAGGCCTACCTCGTCCCGTTGGTCCACTGCCTCTACCGGTACGAACTCGCCTTTATGCCGCATGGCGAGAACGTGATCCTGGTGCTGGATAACGGTGTGCCCGTCCGTGCGGTGATGAAGGACATCGCCGAGGAAATCGTGGTGATGGGGCGCCGGCTGGACCTGCCCGAGGAGGTATCGAGGATCCAGGTTGATATCCCTGACGGCGAAAAGGTGCTGGCCATCTTTACGGATGTGTTCGACTGCATCTTCCGCTTCCTCGGTGCCCTGCTGGTGGAGGACGGGAAACTCAGCGAGGAGGAGTTCTGGTGCACGGCCGCGCGGGTCATCCAGGAGTACCAGGCTGAACACCCGGAGCTCGCGGACCAGTTCGCCCGCCACGACCTGTTCGCCCCTGACTTTGAACTGTCGTGCCTTAACCGGCTGCAGCTGCGGAACAACCAGCAGATGCTTGACCTCACCGACCCGTCAGGCGGGTTGCAGATGGCCGGCCGGCTCGCCAACCCGCTCGCCAGGTTCGCGTAGCGTCGGATTCTGCTCCATCATTCGCAGGCTTCGGCCAGGTGGGCCGGTGATTCCGGGCCCGGTCCCGGGGCTTGCAGGAATGATGGAGCAGAATCCGGCGGCGGGGCGGGCGGAGGCTTAAGTGTCCGTTCGCGCTCGGTGCTGGACCGCGGCCCACCCCGGGGTCAGCTGAGCTCGTCCACCTTGCGCTGCAGCACCGCGCGCTCGGCGGCGTTTCCGCACAGCGCCATGGCCTGCAGGAGTGCGGACCGTGCGTCGTCACACCTGCCGAGCCGGGTGAGCATCTCGCCACGGACCGCGGGAAGCAGGTGCGAGCCCGCCAGTTCTCCCCGTGCGGCCATGGCCTCCACCAGCTCCAGTCCGTCCGCCGGGCCGGAGGCCATCGCGACGGCGACCGCACGGTTGAGTTCGACGACGGGGGAAGGGGCCAGCCGGCCGAGGGCTTCGTAGAGGATGACGATCCGCTGCCAGTCCGTCTCGGCAACCGAATGAGCCACGGCGTGGCACTCAGCGATGGAAGCCTGGAGACCGTACGCACCCAACCCGCGTCCGGATCCCGTGGCCCGGGCCAGCGCCGCACGTCCGCGCAGGATCGCGGCCTGGTCCCACCGCCGTCGGTCCTGGTCTTCCAGAAGCACCGGGCGGCCCGACGCATCGAGCCGGGCCGGGAACCGCGCGGCGGTGAGTTCCATCAGCGCAATCAGCCCGAACACCTCGGGCTCCGGCGAGATGCGCACCAGTACACGGGCCAGTCGGCGGGCTTCGCCGGCCAGGTCCGTGCGGATCCATTCCGCGCCGCCCGAGGCAAACGAGCCCTCCGTGAAGATCAGGTAGATGACGTTGAGCACCGAGCTAAGACGTTCAGCCCGCTCGTGCGGCTCAGGCACCGCGAAAGGCACCTGCGCGGCGGCCAGCGTCTTCTTGGCACGGGTGATGCGTGCCTGGATCGTCGCCACCGGGACCAGGAAAGCCTTGGCAATCTCGTCGCTGCCCAGGCCGCCCACTACGCGTAGCGTCAACGCGATCCGGGCTTCCTTGGCCAGCACCGGATGGCAGGAGATGAACATCAGGGCGAGCACGTCGTCGTCGATCGCATCGGAGTCGAACAAGGTGTCCGCTCCTGGCTCCTCCGCCGCGAGGTCGCTGGCCAGCAGGGCGTACTTTTCGTCCCGTGCCGCCCGCCGGCGGAACGTATCAATCGCACGACGGCGGCCTGTGGTGAGGAGCCAGCCGGCGGGTTCGGCGGGTATCCCGTTGACGGACCAGGAGACGAGTGCTTCGGCGAGTGCCTCCTGGGCGAGATCCTCGGCCAGCGGGAAGTCGCCTGTATAGCGGGCCAGGGCGCCGACGATGCGGGCAGACTCCATCCGCCACACCGCCTCGACGGCGCCCCGCGCCTCAGCACCGCTCATAAACGGTCAGATGTGTCGGTCAGAGCTGCCCGGTCACAGCTGCCCGGTCTGCTCGCGCCAGGCGCGTTCCTTCTGGATCCATTCGTTGTCCTGCGGGAACTCGTCGATGGTGGGCACGCGGCGGATTTCGGTCTTGCGGCCGGCCGTGAGCGGCGCCCGCTTCGCCCACTCGATGGCTTCCTGCTTCGAGGCCACATCGAGGATGTAGAAGCCGCCGAACAGTTCCTTGGTTTCTCCGTAGGGGCCGTCTGTGACCACCGGTGTTTCGCCGGTGAAGTCGACCACAACGCCCTCCTTCGGATCCTCCAGGCCCTCGGCCGCCAGCAGGACGCCGGCGCGGATCAGTTCGTCATTGAACTTGCCCATGGCGTTCATCGCCTCGTCGAAGTCGACGTCCGTGAACTTCGCGAGGGACTCGTCGGTTTCCCGCATGATCAGCATGTACTTGGCCATCTCAATCTTCTCCTTGGTTGTGGAAGGTCGCCCTTCGACCTTCTCATCCATAGGTCGAATGGCGCGAGGCCGGATCGACACAAACCAAAGACCTTTTTTCCAAGTTCCTGAGCGGGCCCGCTGACTCTCGACCGGGGTGCTGTGGGGGTTTACGGTGGTTTCGTCCGATGGACCCCACTCGACCCATCTGACTCCACCTGAAAAGGAGAAGCCATGGCCGGCGAACCAGCGTTCTTTGAAATCGGAGTCGAAGATCCCGAACGGGGCAGGGCGTTCTACGGCGCGCTCTTCGGCTGGGACTTCAGCCCTGGACCGTCCGATGAGGGCGGGTCCATAATCGGCACCCCCGGCACCCCCGGCATCCCCGGCGGGCTGCACGGCGGCGACAAGGGCGCGGTGCCCTACCTGTTCTTCCGGGTGGACGACATGGATGCCGCCCTGGCCCGGGTGCGTGAACTTGGCGGCTCGGCGGACAGCGCGGAACTGGGTGACGAGGACCCGGCGGAGTACGGAAGATTCAAGCTCTGCAAGGACGATCAGGGCTCAACCTTCGGCCTGCACCAGCCGCCGGCGCCGTAACACGGCTAGTCTGGGCGCATGGAGACACCCACCACCGCGCTCGTAACAGGGGCAACCGCAGGGCTGGGAGCGGAGTTCGCCCGCCAGCTCGCGCAGGAAGGCCACCACATGGTGCTCGTGGCCCGCGACGCCGCCCGGCTCCAGCAGATCGCTGACGAACTCGAGCGTGATTACAGCGTTTCCACTGAGGTGCTGCCCGCCGACCTGACGGACGACGCCAGTGTGGCCGCCGTCGTCGGGCGCCTCACGGACGCGGCGCGGCCGGTTGAGGTCCTGGTGAACAATGCGGGGATCGGGCTGCTGCACTCGTTCGAAAAAAATTCCCTGGAGGACGAGAAAAGACACCTTCGCCTGCACGTGCAGACCCCCATGGAGCTCTGCCATGCTGCGCTGCAGGGGATGCTGGAGCGGCGCTCCGGCAGGATCATCAACGTGGCCAGCGTGTCGGCTTTCGCCAACCGCGGCAGCTACTCGGCTGCGAAAGCCTGGCAGGTCATCTTCAGCCGCTGGGCCAACCTGGCCTACGGACCGAGAGGCGTGCACGTCACGGCACTGTGCCCGGGATTCACGCACACCGAATTCCATGACCGCATGGGCATGGAAAAGTCGGTCGCCCCGCACTGGATGTGGCTGCGGGCGGACTGGGTGGTCCGGGACGGCCTGGCTGACAACGCCCGCGGCAAGGGCGTTTCGATCCCCACCAAACGCTACAAACTGGTGGCCGCCATCTCGCGTGTGCTGCCGGCGCGGTTTACGTCCGGACCGCCGCGGCGTCCGAAGCAGTAGCCCTCCGCGGTGCGCGGATGGCGACCACCACGGCGATGCCGATCACGGCGCCCACAAAGGTCTCCACCGCGCGTTCGGTGACCAGGAGACCCGGGTCCACGGGCGCGGCAAGCTGCGTCATGAGCAGGATCACCGGCGTGAAGAAGACCATGGCCCAGCCGTAGTGCCGCGCCATGAAGAGTTCGGTGGGGAACTGGAATGCGACCACCAGCAGCGCCAGCACGGCGGCAGTGTGGCCGGGGAAATACTGCAGCGGGGACAACGGCCCAGGAAAGAGTACGACGGCGACCAACGCCAAACCGACGAACGTCCCCACGATGCGGTGGATCCCGCGGTGGACGCGGCTGGGCAGGTCGGCCCCCGCGAGCGGGACGGCGGCCGCGGCCATGGCCCAGTGCGGGTGGCCGCTGCCGCTCAGGACGCCGCAGGTTCCGGCGGCACCGACGGCCAGGACATAGCGGGCGGCGTGGACCAGCGCGGCCTGCCGGAGTTCACTGCTGGGACGCGGAACATCACGCACGGCGCCCGCCTCCCAGGCCCGGACCCGCAGCCAGCCTGCGAAGCCCACCACGATCGAGAACGCGGCCGAGGCCGCACCGATCAGCACGGCCGTCAGGAACGGCACGCTCGTCGGGACCGAGGCGCAGGCCCCGAGTGCCAGGATGCCGAAGAACGGTCCATTCGGCCTGAGCCGCACTTTGTCGGAGAAAAGGGAACCGGCACCGGCCAGCACGGCCTCCACGAGCACCAGCCACCAGGAGTGGAGGTGGTTGACGGACAGGAACACGCCCACCGTGATGCCGCTGATCAGGACCACTGCCGCCTGCGCCTGGTGCTTGAGTCGAAGCTGGTGGGATTCCGAGCGTCCGTACATGCCGGTCAGGGCACCGAACACTGCGTACATCGTCAGCTCGGGACGGCCGATGGCCAGGAGTACCAGGGAGGGCACTGCCACGCTGAGGGCAACCCGAACGGCCGAGAGCCGGTCGTTGTTCGCCGGGCCCAGGGCGTGCAGCGTGCGGGCATGGGCCATGACTCTGCGCACAGCCAACACCACCTATTCTTCAAGCCCTTGTTCGAAAATTAGCAGAAGCCCGGAATGCTGGCCATTAGCTGGGTCACAGGGCGTCGCGTTGGTATGGCCGGAAGGGCGGCGCCGGGCACGGCTAAGGCCCGCCCTGCGTGCTTCCCCCAAGGAAAGCGCGCGGGACGGGCCTTTGAGCGCGGGCTACAAGACGGCCCGGTCAGGCCGGTTTGTTGTTGCGGTGCTTAGACTGTGGTGCCTAGACTCCGGCCGGAACCTTAATGGCCGCGGCATCGGTGACGTCCTGGGATTCGAACGGCATGTCGGCCAGGTCGATCAGCGGGTTCTCATCCTGGGTGGCCACGAGTTCCTTGGCCTCTGCCTGGGTGTCCACGCTGGGCATGGAGCCGGGCAGCGGACGCTTGGCTGATTCCTTCAGGAAGTAGATGGCCACAACCCCGAAGGCTGAGGTCGCCATGAGGTAGTAGGCCGGCATCATGTCATCGCCGGTCGCCGTGATCAGCGCGGCCACGATGAACGGCGTGGTGCCGCCGAAGATGGCAACTGCGAAGTTGTAGGCGATACCCATGGCGCTGTACCTGTTGGCTGTCGGGAACTGTGCGGGCAATGCCGAGGCGAGGTTCGCAACATAGAACGTGACTGGGAACGCGATCAGCGAGAGGCCTGCCAGCGTGGACCAGACGTCACCGACGCCGATCAGCAGGAACGCCGGCGTAGCCAGCACCACGGTGCTGATGGCGCCGATCCAGAGGACCGGCCGGCGGCCGATGCGATCGGACAGCTTGCCCGTCAGCGGGATGCACAAGGCCATGATGACCAGCACGGGGATGGTCAGCAGTGTGCCGTGGACGGGATCGTAGCCCTTGGACTCCGTGAGGTATGTCGGCATGTAGGACGTCAAGGCGTACCCGGCGGTGTTGGCAGCGGCCACAAGGATCATGGCCACGATGAGCGAGCGCCAATAGGCCTTAACGATTCCGACCGGACTCTTGGCGGCGTCCACGTCAGCTGCTGCGGCGGCCTGCCCGATGGATTCCTGGGCATCCAGGGTGGCCTGAAACTGAGGGGATTCCTCGATCTTGTTCCGGAAGTAGATGGCGATGAGGCCCAGCGGGCCTGCAATGAGGAAGGGTATGCGCCAGCCCCATTCCTCCATGGCTGTCTGGCCAAGGGTCAGCTGCAGGACAGAAACCAGCGCCGCACCCAGGGCAAAGCCGAGGTAGCTGCCCATGTCCAGGAAGCTTGCAAAGAATCCACGGCGCTTATCCGGGGCGTATTCGCTCACGAACGTGGTGGCGCCTGCGTATTCACCGCCGGTGGAGAAGCCCTGTACAAGCTTCAGGATTACCAGCAGCGCAGCGGCCCAGATGCCGATCTGGGCGTACCCGGGCAACAGCCCGACGGCGAACGTACTGGCAGCCATAATCATCAGTGTTGCGGCGAGGACCTTTTGCCGCCCGATCTTGTCGCCGAGCCAGCCGAACACAACACCGCCGAGTGGACGGGCAATGAAGGTGGCAGCGAACGTTCCAAGCAGGAACAGCGTCTGGACGGACTTGTCGGCCTCGGGAAGGAAGACAGGTCCCATGGTGGTGATCAGGTAGCCGAATACGCCGACGTCGAACCACTCCATGGTGTTACCCACGATGGTTCCGCCGAGCGCTTTTTTCAGCATGGGCTGGTTTACAACATTCACGTCGGACTCTTTGAGCCGGCGACGCGCAAGGATCTTCGGTTTACGCGCACTTGGCAGTGCGCTATTTGGTACTGCATCGTTGGGTCGGCTGGCGTTGTTCACGCCTGCTGAAGAGTCGGTCGTGCTTCGGTCTGTGGGCATTTGGGCGACTCCTATGGAGGTCATTTGCTTGCGACTTGTAGCTGCCCCGCTCTGGGCAGGCTTTCAATTTTACGCGGATTCCATGGCAAATGAGAGTTTTATACCGTAAAGTGCCTTCCTTAGAGAGGGTTTCCACCGGTTTTCAGGGATTTCTTTTGGCTGCTCTCGCCCCGTCATCATTGGGATTCGGGCGGTTGGGGCCCATCGTTACGGAATCTTTTTGTTCACGACCCCTTTTTTGCGCCATTTTTCCCCTGAAACCCGGGGAAAAGTGACGGCCGCCACGGCCGTTCGGGCACCAGTTCCCGGCCGCCACTCGGCCCCATGTACAGGCCGGAAACCGGGGGTTCACAACCGAGCCTGAAACTGCCTATTGTTGATTCATGGGAACACTGATTTTTGAGTAGGTGGACGCCTGCGGCCTGGTACCACCGGCCCCGTCCATGCTGATCTCGTCAGACACACTGATTCTCCTCAGAAAGGTTCCACCAAATGACTGAAAACACTCCCAGCCAGCCCGAATCCGCGCAGGACGATGCCGAAGCCAAGGGCATCCGGGCCGGGCTGACCGAAGCGCAGCGGGCCATGCTGGCCAGCAAATCCAGGGGCGGCGACGCCGGGCTGCAGAGCGTCGGCAAGAACCACAAGCCCACCCATGTCAGCGGCAAGCAGGGCCCGGCAGAGAAGAAGGTCCGCTGGTAAATCCAGCGCCCGGACAGCACACCAGACCTACCATTGGTAAACACTTCATTTCATTGCGGAAGGAAGAAAAAATGGCTGAAAAACATGCTGGAGCAAGGATCGAACCGGAGGTCGCGGACCATCTCGCGGCAGCCATGGACACCCCGTCCATGCCGGACCCGGCCACCCTTGCGGTGACTGCGGCGATGGCCGGCGAACACCACTGGCCGGACGGCAACGGCAAGCACCGGCACCCCAAGGAGCAGGGTTCAGACCATGGCCGGGCGGGCCATGAGGCTGCAGTCACGGCCGTGCACCGTACCGGCCGCCCGCAGATGCCGCACTCGTCCTAGGAACACCCTCGCTGACGACGCGCATCCGACCTGACGACACACAAACGGTCTGGCGACACCCGAATTCGGGTGTCGCCAGACCTTTTGCGTGTCCCAGGAAAATTTGCGCGTCGCCAACGCAGCGTCGCTAACCCTCCGGCACCACTTCGTCGGCGTTCTTGTCCAGCCGCCAGCCCCGCCACACCGGATGCCTGAGCTTGCCGCTGCCCGTCCATTCCCCGAAAGTCACCTCACCGACCAGCCGTGGCGTCACCCAGTGGGCGTCCGAGGCATCCACGCGGGGAACGTCGTCGAACGGTGACGTCTTGCGCGCCAGATCGTCCACTTTCTGGCGGAGTTCGTGCAGTTCGCGCATGCTGAACCCGCTGCCCACCCGGCCCACATACCGCAGCTTGTTGCCGTCGGGGATGCCCAACAGCAGCGAACCTACCGAACCCTGCCGCCCGCCTTTGCCCGGCCGCCAACCGCCCACCACCACTTCCTGGGTCTGCTCCAGCTTGATCTTGATCCACGTCCGGGTCCGCTGCCCGCTGACGTAGCGGCTGTCGGTCCGCTTGGCCATCACGCCCTCGAGCCCCAACTCCTGCGCACTCTCCAGGATGTGCTCGATCCTCTCGTCCAGGACGGCGGACAGCTCCACGGGACACTCCGACGGGTGATGGAACTCCTCCAGCCGCAGCCGCCGCTTCGCGAAAGGCAGCCGGCGAAGGTCCTCGCTGCCGTCGGACAGCAGGTCAAAAAGCATCAGCCGGACAGGGATTGCTGCGCGGGCCTTGGCGACGTCGGCCGGCCGGGACAGTTTCATGCGTCCCTGGAGCAGCCCGAAATCGGGTCTGCCGGAAGGCCCGACGGCGATAATCTCACCGTCGGCGACGAACGGGCCCGCCGGCCAGCAGGCCCGGTCCTTCAGCTCGGGGTAGGTTGCGGTGACGTCTATGCCATTGCGGCTGAAGACACGGACCTTCTCTTCGTCGGCGACCAACAGGGCACGCACGCCGTCCCACTTCAGCTCGAACTGCCAGTCGCTGCCGTGAAGGTCGGCGGCGGTACCGGACGTTGCCATCATGGGACTGAAATCTTCAGCACGCAGTGGGGAAGGCGCGGCCGCGGCCGGGGAAACGTCCGCGGCAGGCTCAGTCCCGGAAGCGTCCGCCGCCGAATTATCCGCCGCGTCCTCCGCCGGTTCATCCTCCGCCGGAGCCCGCCGCGGATGGAAAGTCTGGTGGTCCTTGTCCATCAGGTGGATGAGCCATTGCCCTTCGGCGTCCCTGCCCTGCCCCCTACCGGTGTGGATGAGGGCGAACTTCTTGGTGCCGCCCAGGCCGCCGCCCTCGGTGCCGGTCAGCGTGGCGATGACCTCCCGGCCGTTGATCCATTTCTCCAGTTCATACGTGCCGTGGTCCCAGATGCTGACTTCCCCGGCGCCGTACTGGCCTTTGGGAATGGTGCCCTCAAACGTGGCGTAGTCCAAGGGGTGGTCCTCGGTCTGGACGGCCAGGTGGTTCTTTTCGCCGGATTCCGGGACGCCCTTCGGCAGGGCCCACGACACCAGCACCCCCTCGTGCTCCAGCCGGAAATCGAAGTGCAGCCTGCTCGCGTGGTGCTCCTGGATCACAAAGGTGTCGCCATTTCCGGAGGCGCCGGAGAACGGTTCCGGCGTCGCGTCCGGGTCCCGCATCGACCGGTACCGCTCCAGGCGGACGTGGGCGCCGCCGTCGTCCGTCTCCCCGTCCAGGGAATCCGGGTGACCGGCACCGCGGGCGACGGCGGCGAACGGGTCCTTGCCCGCCTTGACCCGGCGCAGCACGGCTTTGTAGTCGAGGTGCTCGAGCTTGGGAGACCCGATCTCCTGCCAGGTCCGCGGGGCGGCCACCGTGGGCGTGAGGCGGCCGCGCAGGGAGTACGGCACGATGGTGGTCTTTGCGGCGCTGTTCTGGCTCCAGTCCACCAGCACCTTGCCCGTGCGCAGCGTCTTTTTCATGTCGCTCACGGCGAGATCCGGGTGGTCCGCTTCCAGCGCGCGGGCCAGTTCGTGCGCAAAGTCCGAGATCTGGTCGGAGGTCTGCGTTCCGTCAAGGCCCGCGTAGAGGTGGATGCCCTTGCTGCCGCTGGTCACCGGCACAGGTTCCAGGCCCACGTCCTGCAGGATGGCGCGTGCCAGCCTGGCAACCTCGGCGCATTCCTCAAGTCCGGCGCCGTCGCCAGGATCGAGGTCCAGGACCAGGCGGTCCGGGTTCAGCTGCTTGCCGTGGGAGTCCACCTGCCACTGGGGGACATGGATTTCCAGCGAATTGATCTGTCCGAACCAGGTGAGCGTGGCGGGATCGTTCACCATCGGGTAATAGATGGTCCGGTCCTTGTGCGTGATGGCGGCGCGGGGGAGCCAGCCCGGCGCTGAATCCTCCAGGTTCTTCTGGAAAAACACCTCGCCGGGATGCCCGGCGGTGCCCACCCCGTTGACCCACCGCTTGCGGGTGGCGGGCCGGTTGGCCGCGGCGGGAATCAGCACGTGGGCCACGGCGGCGTAATAGGCCAGGACATCGGCCTTGGTGGTCCCGGTTTCCGGGTAGATGAGTTTGTCCAGGTTGGTGAGGGTCAGTTCCCGCCCCGCGACCCTGACGCGCTCTTTAGGGCCGGCCATGGGTCTTCACCTCCGGCCCCGCGTGATGTTCACTTGAGGGATGAGAGCCATCTGGAAAGGTGCCATCGCGTTTGGCCTCGTCAACGTGCCCGTGAAGGTCTACAGCGCCACCGAGGACCACGACATCAGCCTCCACCAGGTCCACAATGCCGACGGCGGCCGGATCCGGTATCAGCGCCGCTGCGAGGTGTGCAGCAAAATCATCGACTATTCGGACATCGACAAGGCGTTTGAGGACGAGGGCCGGACGGTGGTCCTGTCCAAGGATGAGCTCAAATCCATCCCGGCAGAGAACAGCCACGAGATCGAGGTGGTCCAGTTTGTTCCGTCGGAGCAGCTGGAACCGATGATGTTCGAGAAGAGCTATTACCTGGAACCGGATTCCAAGTCGCCCAAGGCCTATGTCCTGCTGCGCCGGGCGCTCGAGGATACGGATCGTGTGGCCATCGTCCAGTTCGCCCTGCGCGAGAAGACACGGCTGGGGGCGCTGCGCATCAAGGACGAGGTGCTGGTGCTGCAGTCCCTGCTGTGGCCCGACGAGGTCCGGGACGCCAGCTTCCCTGCGCTGGACACGTCCATCCGGATTTCCGCCCAGGAACGCGAAATGTCCGCCGCCCTCGTGGAGTCCATGGCCGCGGATTTCGAACCCGAGCACTTCACCGATGACTACCAGGTGCAGCTCCGGAAGCTCATCGACGCCAAGCTGGAGAAGGGCGATTCGCTCGATACCGACGAAACGTTCGGCGCCGAAGCGGGTGAGGGCGGCAACGGCGAGGTCATCGACCTGATGGAGGCGCTGAAGCGCAGCCTGGAGCGGAAGCGCGGCGGCGGGAAGCCTGCCGCCTCTGAGGATGCGGACGCGGACGACGCCGGCACAGGAGAAAGTGCCGACAGTCCCGGCGGGAAGGCTCCCGCCAAAGCCGGTGCCAAGACTGCTGGGACGAGGACAACGAGCGCCAGGACGGCTGCGGCGAAGTCCTCCGAAACCAAAACCGCCGCCGCGAAGCCTGCGGCGAAGGCCACTACCACGCGGGCGCGAAAGGGTGCTTGAGGCGGTCCGCGAAAAAGCGGACCGGGAATGCGTAGACCGCAAGCGTGCTGTGTTGGTGGGGATGGCCGCCGCCTAGGAGTTCCGCAGGGCGGAGATAAGCTCGCTCTTCTTTTTGGCTGAGTAGCCGGTGAGGCCTATTTCCTTGGCTTTGGCCTTGAGTTGCGGGACGGTCCAGTCGTCGTAGTCGCCGGATTTCCCGCCCTTGCGGCCCACCGCGGAGCGGCCTTTCTTGGCGGCCGCGTTCGAGATACGGGCGGCTTTCTGCTTGGACGCGCCGTCCTCGCGCAGTTCCTCGTAGAGTTCAGGATCTTTCAGGCTCGGGTTCTTTTTGCCGGGCATGTCGTCCTCCTTCACCGGGACCGGGAAATCCTGGACGCCGAAGCGCCGTAATGGCTGGTCAGGCTTCCACGCTAATTCCGGGGTTGGGGAAACACAAGGAAACCCTAAGTTTGCTTGCTTCCGCGCCGAGTCCTAGCCCCAGACGCTTTACAGCGCGCCCCGCTGCGGCCACAATGGGTCGCATTGCAGCCCTGTGCAACAGCGTGCTGTCACTCGAAGCCTGTCAAGGAAAAAGCCTGTCAAAGGAGAGGGGCGCCAGCATGAATGACAAAGTGGACGTAGACGAGGCAGACCGGGCTCTGAAGCAAAAGCACCGGGCCATGTGGGCCTCGGGGGACTACCCGGCACTGGCTAGTGAGCTGGTGCAGGATCTCGGGGCCATTCTGGTTGATGCCTGCGGAATCAAGCCGAAACAGCACGTTTTGGACGTGGCTGCCGGCGCCGGCAACGCGGCCATCCCTGCGGCCATGATGGGTGCCCATGTGGTGGCCAGCGACCTCACCCCGGAGTTGTTCGACGCCGGGCGCCGGCAGGCTGCCGATCGCGGCGTCGGGCTTGAATGGGTGGAAGGTGACGCTGAGGCGCTGCCGTTCGAGGACGATTCATTTGACGTGGTCACGTCCTGCCTGGGCGTGATGTTCGCTCCGCACCATCAGGCCGGCGCGGACGAAATTGTGCGGGTGTGCAAACCCGGCGGCACCATCGGCCTGCTCAGCTGGACGCCCGAAGGCTTCATTGGAAGGATGTTTGCCACCATGAAGCCGTTCGCGCCGCCGCCCCCGCCCGGAGCCCAGCCGCCCCCGCTGTGGGGCAGCGAAGACCACGTGCGGGAACTCTTCGGCGACAGGATCACCGATATCCAGGCGAAAAAGCGCACGCTGGCCATCCGCAGTTTCCACCAGCCGGAGGACTTCCTGCGGTACTTCAAGTCCCACTACGGTCCCACCATTTCGGTCTACAAGTTCATCGGCGACGACCAGGACAAGGCACAGGCCCTGGACAAAGCCCTGACCGAACTGGCTGATTCGTTTGGGGAGGCCCACGGTGATGCCGTATGGCAAATGGACTGGGAATATCTGCTGTTGACCGCCAAGGAGGCCCGGTAGTGCCCGTGAACCTCGTGGCCACATCCACCATCACCATTGATGCTCCGGCGGAGCGCGTCTGGAAGGTAATCACCGATCCGGCCGCCGTGAAGGAATTTATGTTCGGCGCGGACCTGGAAACCGACTGGACGGAAGGTAGCCCCATCGCGTGGCGCGGCGAGTGGGAAGGCAAGCCCTACGAAGATAAGGGCAAGATCCTCGAGGTAGATCCCGGCCGCAAGCTGGTCCACACGCACTTCAGTCCGCTGGGCGGCGAAGAGGACAAGCCGGAAAATTACCACACGCTCACCTGGACCCTCGAGGACCAGGACGGTGCAACAACGCTCACGCTCTCACAGGACAACAACGCCAACGAAGACGCGGCGGAGCACTCCAAGAGCATGTGGGACATGCTCGTGGCGGACGTCAAGAAGATCGCCGAACGCGGGTAAGTAGCCCAACTGGGTAGCAGTAACTGTCGTTAAGCGCGTCCGTAACGACACTTGCTGCTACCTAGTTGGGCCAGACGCTTAAGAACCAGCGGCCGCCGTCGTACCTTCCCCAAAGAGGGGACAGGCGCAACGGCGGCCGCCGGCGTGAAGCCGCTACTCGGCGTCGTGATCCGTTTCCAGGATCTGAACCAGACGCGCCAGGGCGTCATCCGCGCCGGTACCTTCGGCGCGGAGCACCACAACGTCGCCGTGGGCGGCACCCAGGCTCATGAGGGACAGGATGCTCGCGGCGTCCATTGCCTCATCGACCGGCTCGCCTTGGCGGGCGATGGTGATGTCCAGGTCGAACTCGCCGGCGGCCTCCGCAAAGATGGCGGCGGGGCGGGCGTGCAGGCCTACTCGGCTGGCGACGGTTGCGGTGCGTTCTGACATTCTTGCTCCTTTTTCTTTCGGCGCCTGTTGGTTCAGCGCCGTGAATCTGTGGTGTGTACGGCCGGGTCAGACGGTTGCGGGAACGGACTCCACGGTAGCAGCGGGTTCGCGGACGGCCCAGCGCTTGAGACCGATCACTGCCAGGGCGGTGACGATGGTTCCAGCCGCGATCGCGACAACGAACATCAGGAAGTTGTCGATGGCGAAGAACACGAAGATTCCTCCGTGAGGGGCCTTGGATCCTACGGCTGCCGCCATGGAGATGGCGCCGGTGACTGCTCCACCCAGCATGCTGGCGGGGATAACGCGGAGCGGGTCGGCGGCGGCGAACGGGATGGCGCCTTCGGAGATGAAGGAAGCTCCCAGGAGCCACGCAGCCTTTCCGTTTTCACGCTCGGCGAGGCTGAAGCGCTTTTTGTCCAGGACGGTTGATGCCAGCGCCATGGCCAGCGGCGGCACCATGCCTGAAGCCATGACGGCGGCCATGATCTGCCACGGAGCCTGGTTGTCCAGCGTTGCGGCACCAAGGCCGGCGACGGCGAAGGCGTAGGCGACCTTGTTGACCGGGCCGCCGAGGTCGAAGCACATCATGAGACCCAGGATGATGCCCAGGGCGATGGCGCTGGCGCCGGTAAGGCCGGACAGCCACGTGTTCAGTCCCGCTGTGAGGGCGACGATCGGGCCACCCAGGATTAGGAACATCAGGCCCGACGCAACCAAGGAGGCGAGCAGCGGGATGATTACCACCGGCATCAGGCCGCGGAGCCAGCGCGGTACGGCCCAGGTTCCAATCACATGGGCGACGTAGCCGGCGAGCAAGCCGCCGACGATGCCGCCGAGGAAGCCTGCACCCATGAATCCAGCTACGGCGCCGGCGACGAAGCCTGGGGCGATCCCGGGCCTGTCAGCGATTGCGTAGGCGATGTAGCCCGCAAGGGCGGGCACCAGGAAGCCCATGGACAGGGCGCCGATCTTGAAGAGCACGGCACCGAGGTAGGCGCCCAGCGGGCCCCACGCGTTGTCAGGGTATTCGGTGGGCAGGTTGAAGATGCTGTTGTCCACCACGATTGCATCGGCGAAATCAGTGATCAGATAGCCACCCATCAGGAAGCCCAGGGCGATCAGCAGGCCGCCACCGGCGACGAACGGGATCATGTAGCTGACGCCCGTGAGCAGGGCCTTCTTCAGCTTCTGGCCGATGTGCTCGCCCTTTTCCATGGCCGCATTATCAGCCTGTTCCTCGGCACCGAAGTGCGGAACCCGGCGTGCGTTCGGGTTGTCAGCCGCGGCGAGAGCCTCTTGGACCATCTTGTCCGGCTCGTCGATGCCGCGTTTGACCGGCGCGTTGATGACGGGCTTGCCGGCGAAGCGTTCCTTGCCCCGGACATCCACGTCCACCGCGAAAATCACGGCGTCGGCGGCGGCGATGACGGAGGGGTCCAGTGGCTTGGCGCCTGAGGAACCCTGGGTCTCCACCTGCAGGTCCACGCCGACTTCCTTGGCCGCGGCGACGAGTGAGTCCGCTGCCATGTAGGTGTGGGCGATGCCGGTGGGGCACGCGGTCACAGCCACCAGGCGCTTCGGCCGGGCCGCAGACCCGGCAGCGGAAGCAGCGGCGCCCGCGCCGGCGGCTGCCTCAGCAGGAGCGGCATCGGACGCAGGAGCGGCAGCGTGCGACGCCGGCTTGTCCGCCAGGGCGCCGTCCACCAGTTCCACGATTTCCTCGCGGGAAGACGCTGCACGCAACGCGGCAGTGAAGTCCTTTTTGATCAGGGACCGGGCCAGCTTGGACAGCAGCTTCAGGTGCTCCTGGTCCGCGCCGTCGGGGGCGGCGATGAAGAAGATCAGGTCCGCGGGGCCGTCCTTGGCGCCGAAGTCAACCTTGGGGTTGAGCCGGGCCATGGCCAGCGTGGGTTCGATGACCGCAGCAGAGCGGCAGTGCGGGATGGCGATGCCGCCGGGGATGCCGGTGGCGGTCTTCTGTTCGCGGGCGAAGGCGTCGGCGAAGAGTCCTTCAACTTCGGACGCGCGGCCGGTGGCAGCTACTTTGCTGGCCAGGTGCCGGATCACGTCCTCGGGCGAGGTGCCCAGGTTCTGGTCGAGCTCGACCAGTTCGGTGGTGATGAGCTGAGTCACTGTCAATCCTTTCGAAGGGCCGTGATGGTTACGGCATCCGGGGTGGTTTGGTGGACTGCCGGGACAGTGGAACCCGGCAGGGAGGCGGCGGCGGCACCGTGTGCCACTGCCTGACGGAGGCAATCGGCCGGGGCGGCGCCCTGGCCGTGTGCGAGCAGATAGCCAGCCAGCGATGAATCGCCCGCGCCGACAGTACTGACCGCGGCGACCGGCGGATGCGTGGCCAGCCACGCGCCGTCGGCCGTTACTAGGACAGCTCCCTTGGATCCGAGAGTTGCCAGCACAGCACCCACACCGGAACGCACGACGGCGGCGGCGGCCGCTGCAGCAGATTCCGGATCCGCTTCAAGTTCGTCTGCGGTAAACGCCGTGGCGAAGCCGGCTGCAGCAGCCAGTTCCGCCAGTTCCTCGGCGTTGGGTTTGAGGAGGTCCGGTTTCCCGGACACACCGTCCTGTGACGTGCCATGCTGTGCCGTGCCGTCCGGCGAGATGCCGGAGACGGCGGCGACGAGCGGGCCGCCGGAGGAGTCGACGGCGATCAGCGGGGCGCCGCCGTTGGCTGCCGCCCGCAATCGCCGCGTGACGGTGGCGTAGAAGTCGGCCGGGAAGCCGGGAGGCAGGGAACCGGCCAGGACCACCCAGCTGGCGCCGCGGGCGCGTTCCAGCAGCAGGCCGATCAGGGCTTCCTGCTGGTCCTCGCTCAGCCGCGGGCCGGGCTCGTTGATCTTGGTGGTCACGCCACCCGGCTCGGTCAGCGCCACGTTGGTTCGCAGCGGCTCGTCGATGGGAAGGGCCGCGAACGGCACGCCATCGTGGAGCAGCCCGGCGAGGACGGGATCACTCGCGGCGCCCGGGAGCACCGCGATGGTCTCCAGGCCGGAGGCAACCAGGGCGCGGGAGACGTTGACGCCCTTGCCGCCGGATTCCTGGCTGACCGAGACGGCGCGCTGGACTTCGCCGCGTTCCAGGGGTCCGGGCAGGGCCACCGTGCGGTCCAGGCTGGGGTTGGCCGTGAAGGTGACGATCACGCGATCACCACGTCGACGCCGGCCTCGGTCAGGGCTGCCGCCAGTTCGGGGCTGGGCTCGCTGTCTGTAATCAAGGTGTCCAGATCTTTCAGGGAGGCGAACTGGACTAGGGTTTCTGCGTCCAGCTTGGAGGAATCGGCCAGCACCACGATGCGGCGTGCCGAATGGACGAAGGCTGCCTTGACGGCGGCTTCTTCAGGATCGGGCGTGCTGAGGCCAAAGGTGGGGTGGATGCCATTGGTGCCGATGAAGGCGATGTCCGGGCGCATCCGCTGCGCGGCCTCCACTGTTGACTGTCCCACGGCGGCCTGGGTGAGGCCGCGCACGCGGCCGCCCAGGATCTGGAGGGCGATTCCGGGAGCGCTGGACAGTTTGGCTGCGATGGGAACGGCGTGGGTGATGACCACCAGTTCGGCTCCAGTTTCGCCGGCGGAAGGTTCGACGGCGGCGCGGCGGGAGAGGAGGTCGGCCAACGCTTCGGTGGTGGAACCGGCGTCGAGCAGGATGCTGCCGGACGAGGCCTGGGGGATCAGGGCCAGTGCAGTCTGCGCGATGCGCATCTTCTGGTCCGGGCGCTGGATGGTCCGTTCGTTGATGCTTTCCTCGGTGGTGCTGAAGCGGTCGGCCGCAACTGCTCCGCCGTGGACCCGCCGCACGGTGCCGGTGGTTTCGAGCGTGGCGAGGTCGCGGCGGACGGTTTCGGTGGTGATGCGGAAGCGCTCCGCCAGCATGGTCACGCTGACCCGGCCCGTGCCCGCGACTAGCTCGGCAATCTTCTGCTGGCGCTCCTCGGCGAACACGTACCCTCCATTGCGTAAAGTGCTGAATCCCAGCGGCTGTGACGTCCAGTGATTGGCATCACATGATGTTGAATTACTTGACTTTATCTTCGCTTATGTTGGTTTGTCAATGGAAACCCACAAGAAACAAAGTCCGCAGGCCGGGTCTTCGCGCGGAACGGAAAAGCCGGGCCGGGCCTGTGTGGTCCGGCCCGGCGTCCGGGTGGTTGTGGAGCCTAGATACCGCCGTCGCGGCTTTCGTTGCGGGTGATGCGCTCGCCGGTGTTGGGATCAACCACCGAACGGGTTTCGCTGACCCGGCGGCTGCGGCCCGGTGAGGCCAGGATGAGGGAGGCGATCAGCCCGATCACGCCAACAGCCATCAGGATGTAGCCAACCATGACCTGGTCTATGAAGGGGATGAGTCCCGGGGCGACGGCCCAGGCCAGGATGGCGCCGAGTGCAATAAGGAAGATGGAGGAACCGATTCTCATGACTTGCTCCTTGTTGTCCGCTGATCTTGGAGGGGCGGTACTACGCGCGGCAGCATCCTGTGCGCCGCACTTGCTAAGCATGCTTTCCAGCGTCAGGCTACCTTACGTGTCCGGTGTTGGGCGGAACGCTGGCCTCAAATCCCGAGTCGTGCCCGGCTCCCCAGTCGATGTGGTGACGGTAGACCCAGTCCGGACGGTGGACCGCAGCCCGTCCGCGCCTATCAGCAGGTGGCCTTCGGCGGACGTGCCGTCGTCGAATCCTGCGGTCACGCCGTCGGGGGTTTCGGTCACGGAGCTGAGCCCCTTTCCGTACAGGATGCGGATGCCCCGACGCGTCGCTTCCGTGCGGAGCAGTCCGTATAGCTCGGAGCGCGTCAGTGTGCGGGCGGTGGTCCCGTCCGGCAGGGCGCCGCCGTACTTGAAGTCGATCAGGTGGCGTCCCGTCGAGCCCAGGTACATGGACATCCGCGGCGTGCTGAACCCCAGCCCTGCCGCGGCGTGCTTCAGCCCAAGGGTGTCCAGGGCGTCGAAGCCGTTGACGGCGACGGTAAGGAAGCCTCCGACGCCGTCCGACGGGCCGCCGTACGCTTCGAAGACAACGGGCGTGTGCCCCGCCTTTTGCAGTGACAGGGCCGTCGCCAGCCCTGCGACGCCGGACCCGATGATGAGGCAGTTCAACATGGCTGTTCTCCTTCTGATTTATTTCGTTCTCCGAACTGCGGGGACTCTCGGCCACCGAGGGCAAGGCGATCGACATTCTGATGCGCTTCGGCCCCCTGACGGCGGGGGAGTTCGGCGAGCGGCCGGGCTTGGCCCCCGCATCCGTGACCGGCCTGATGCGGCGGCTTGAGGCCAAGGGTGTGGCCCGGCGCGTCCGGCATCAGGAGGACAGGCGCAAGGTGCTGATCGAACTGGTGGGTGACCAGGCCTCTGCCGCGGCGCCCTATTTCCTGGATTCATGGGCGGGCTGGCGGCCCTGCTGGAGGGCTACAGCGACGAGCAGTTGCGGACCATCGCCGACTTCTCATCCAAGGCTGCTGCGGTCCAGAAGGATGCGGCCGGGCACCTCGGGTCCGGGGCAGAATAGAGAGCCAAGCACGGCGGGCGGCTTTTCCGGCACATTCGCGGCAGGAGTCGATGCGAGCCGCTGGCCCGCTGGACTGGCTACGCTGATCCGATGGAAACAGTTACGTGGTCCAAGCCGGAAAGCGAACGGGACGGCACGCCGCTGCTGGTCATGATGCATGGCTACGGCACCGATGAGTCGCGGATGGTGCGGCTGTTCGAATACCTGCCTGCCGAGTTCACTTGTGTTGCCCTGCGCGCACCCATGGTGATCGGCGACCACTACGGCTGGTTCCTGCTGGACTACTTCCTGGCCAACGATTTCGCGGATGTCATCGCGGCCACCAACACCGTCCAGGCGTGGATTAACTCCGTCAGGGGCCAGCACAGCAGCGTGAGTCTGTTGGGTTACTCGCAGGGGATGGCCATGGCCAGCACGCTGCTCCGGCTCCATCCCGCGGATTACAAGGCCACGGTTGGGCTTTCCGGTTTTGTGCTGGAAAACGAGCTGTTGTCCCTGACCGAATCCTTCACGGCCCCGCCGCCCTTTTTCTGGGGGCGGGACAAGGCGGACCTGGTGATCAATGAGGACGCCACGGCCTACACCGGACAATGGCTGAACGAAAACACCCGGTTGACCGCCAGGACGTATCCGGGCATGGGCCACGCCATGAGCAAGTCGGAGATGGTGGACGTTAGCGCGTTCCTGCGCCACTACGTGCCCGGCTGAACTGCGTCATCGGTCCAAGCGCGTGATCGGTTGAACCCTGTGCCCGCCCGGGCGTGTGCCCCGTATCGCAATATGAGAAAAAACAGTTGCGCGCGAAATTTGTAAGCGCTTACACTCGTCGGTGGCCGGCTCTTTGCGGGCCATTGGAAACCGTCGGAAAGGGCAGCCGGACAGGTGCCATGTGCCAGGCCTCTATCCAGGCCTCCTGCCCGCCTTGCGCCGCGATGCCTGCTCCGCCAAGTTGTCAGGCCGTGCCAAGGCGCTCATGATGGAAGAAGACGTTAAACAGCAGCCCATCGGCCCGCCGTGGTTTTACCGTGGCCCTTAGCCGCCTCTGCTGACCCCGGCGGCATCGTGGCCGCCCCTCTCCGCTCCTTGCTTGGACCCCTCCTTGCTGCCCGCCGCTTTTCTGCCAGCCCTTCCACGTTCCGCCTGTATGCACAGCCCCGCTTACATAGCCCCACTACTTTCCGCCCAGTGACATCCCGCCCGTGACATCCCGCCTGTTGCCCGCCGTCTGAAAGGACACCGCGCATGACTGACGTTCTGAAAACCCAAAGCACCAGCTGGACCACTGCCTCCGCCATCCTGTTCGACCTCGACGGCGTGCTGACCCCCACAGCCACTGTCCACGAACAGGCGTGGAAGGAACTCTTCGAGGGCTTCCTGGCGTCCCGTCCGGATGTGCCCGGCTACCGCGAGGACGATTACTTCGATCACATCGACGGCAAGCCCAGGTTCGACGGCGTCCGGGACTTCCTGGCGTCCCGCGGCATCGTGCTGCCCGAAGGCGAGCCCAGTGACGGCACCACCGGTCAAGATTCCGCCGAGATCCCCGGGCAGGACACCACCGTCCAGGGACTGGGCAACCGGAAGAACAAGGTTTTCAACGACATCGTCAGCGCCGGCGTCGAGCCGTTTGAAGGCTCGGTGCGCTTCCTGGAAGCCGCCGTGGACCGCGGACTCAAGGTCTCCGTCGTCTCCTCATCCCGGAACGCCCCGGCTGTGCTTAAAGCCGCCGGCCTGAACGGGTACTTCGAAATAGTGGTTGACGGTGTGGTGGCTGCGGCCCAGGGCCTGCCCGGCAAACCGAGCCCCGCCACGTACCAGTACGCCGCGGAACTGCTGGGCCTGCCCAGCGAAGAATGCGTGGTGGTTGAGGACGCCGTCTCGGGTGTCCAGGCCGGACACGCGGGGCAGTTCCACTCGGTGATCGGCGTGGACCGCGGCGCCGGCCGGCAGACCCTGCTCGACGCCGGAGCCACAAGCGTGGTCAACGACCTCGACGAACTGCTCTAACAGCCATCGCCGCCTGACGCTCCCCCGGCCTCAGGCACGAAGCACTTCCCCGCAACGCACAACGCCAAAGGACCCCAACACCATGGCTCTTATCACCGCGGACCGTGAACGGTTCCCCAACACCTCCTGGCAGCTTGTGGAAACACAGCACCAGCCGGGCAGCGCGGGCACCCTTGAGACGCTCTTTGCCCTGGGCAACGGCCATCTGGGTATCCGCGGTGCGCACTGGGCGGCCTCGGACGCAGACCTTCCGGGCAGCTTCATCAACGGCCTCCATGAGATCTGGGACATCAAGCATGCGGAGAACGCGTTCGGCTTCGCCCGGACCGGACAGCGGATCATCTACATCCCTGACGCGAACAACTTCACGGTGATCATCGACGGCGAGAGCCTGACCCTCGCCGAATCAGCCGTGCTGGACTACCGCCGCTCCGTCGACTTCGCCACCGGCATCTACGAATGCCGGATCACGTGGCTGTGCCGGTCCGGCGCCACGGTGACCACCACAGAACGCCGCGCCGTGGGCTTCGCCTCACGCGGCAGCCTGGGCATCTCGCTCGAAGTCGCCGCGGACCGCGAGGTTTCCGCCGACGTGACGTCCTCCGTCATCAACCGCCAGGACCAGCCTGTGGAGGACCACTCGGCGCATGACCCGCGCCGGGCAGGCCGGCACGCAGGCCGGGTTCTCCTGCCGGTAAGGACCGACGGCGGCGACGGCTCGCTCCGTCTCTCCTGGGAAGCGGCGGAATCCGGGCAGCGCGTGGGAATCGCCGTGGACCACTGGACTTCCGCCGGCCACCAGCCCTTTGAGACCGTTGCAGGCGAAGACGACAGCAGCGTCCGGTACGTCCTTGCCGTCCGCGCCGACGAGCCTTTCCGGCTCGAAAAGAGCGTCAGCTATGCCGCCGGCCGCGGCGTCCAGGACTCGGACCGGGACGCGGCGGAGGCCGCCGAAGCCGGGCTCCGGTCTGTGGAGGACATCTTCACCGAGAGCCGCGAGCATTACCGCGCGTACTGGGACACCTCGGACATCGTGGTGGGTGGCCAGCCCGAGCTCCAGCAGGCCATCCGGTGGAACCTGTTCCAGCTGGCCCAGGCCACCGCGCGGGCGGACATCGCCGGCATCCCCGCAAAGGGGGTCACCGGATCGGGTTACGAGGGGCACTACTTCTGGGACCAGGAGGTCTACCTCCTGCCCTACCTCACCTACACGAACCCCGACGGCGCCCGTCAGGTCCTGGAGTTCCGGCACGACATGCTGCCAGCCGCCAAAATCCGGGCCAAGGAGCTCAGCGTGGAGGGCGCACTGTTCCCGTGGCGCACCATCAACGGCCTGGAAGCCAGCGCCTATTACGCCGCCGGCACGGCGCAGTTCCACATCGCAGCGGCCATCGCCTTCGCCACCAACCGCTACCTGTGGGCCAGCGGCGACGAAACCTTCCGCGAGGGTATGGGTGCCGAACTCCTGATCGAAACCGCCCGCATGTGGGCCGCCTTGGGCTTCTTCGGCAAGGACGGGGCCTTCCACATCCACGGCGTTACCGGCCCTGATGAGTACACGGCGGTTGTCAACGACAACCTCTACACCAACGTGATGGCCCGCTTTAACCTGCGCGCTGCTGCGGCGCTGGACCACCCGGAGATCGACGACGCCGAACGCGAGCTGTGGGAGCAGGCCGCGGCCCGCATCCACCTGCCCTTCGACGAAGACCTGCAGGTCTACTCGCAGGACAACGACTTCATGACCCTGGAGCCGTGGGACTGGACCACCCCCCGGTCCAAGTACCCGCTGCTGCTGAACTTCCACCCGCTGGTGATCTACCGGCACCAGGTGCTGAAGCAGGCAGACACAGTGCTGGCCATGTTCCTGCAGTGGCAGGACTTCTCCGCCGAGGAGAAGCGCCGCGCGTTCGATTTTTACGATCCCATCACCACCGGCGATTCCACCCTGTCCGCCTGCGTGCAGGGGATCATGGCTGCCGAGGTGGGGCACCCTGAGGCCGCCCTGGAGCACTTCACGAACGCCGTTTTCATCGACCTGGACGACACCCACGGCAACACGATCGACGGCGTGCATATCGCCTCCGCCGGGGGTGTCTGGAGCTCGCTGGTCTCCGGCTTCGCCGGGCTCCGGGACCAGGGCCACCTGCCGTTCTTCGATCCGCGGCTCCCGGCCGGGTGGGAGGCATTGTCCTTCCACCTGAAGATCCAGGGCCGGTTGCTGCTGGTGGAGCTCGACGCCGGTGCACTGACACTGAGCGTCCGCAGCGGCGGACCGCTCGACGTGGATGTCCGCGGCCAGGTGCTCAGCATCGGCGCGGAACCGGTCCGGATTGCCCTGGAGCCTGTTGAGGTTCCGGAGCGCACTGTCTTCCCCAGCGGACCCCCGACGGCGAGCCTCCCCATTGTGGGGTTCCGCGCCTGACGTGATTGCGCGCCTGACGTGATTGCGCGCCTCAGGTGACGGGGTGCGTCAGTCTCCTGCCGCCGTCGTGCGTTCCACTTCAACCTGCCTGTCCAGCGGGTGGGCCAGTTCGTCGGCGGGCATCCGGGCGGCGATCATGGCGATCACCGCCAGGGCGGGGCAGACGACGCCGGCGGCCAGGAAAATTGCCCAGATGGGGAAGACCTCGGCTGCCGGTCCGGCCAGTGCCATGGAGATGGGCATCAGCGCGAGGGACACAAAGAAGTCCAGGCTGGAGACCCGTCCCAGCAGGTGGCTGGGCACGCGTCGCTGCAGCAGCGTGCCCCAGATGACCATGCCCACGCTGCCGGTGGCGCCCCAGACGAACATTGCGGCGGCCACGGTCCAGAAGCTGTCCAGAAAGCCGACGGCGGCGAGCGGCAGGCTGCCCGCACCCCAGGACACCATCATCACCGTGAGATAGCGGCGCGGCAGTTTCAGGGATGCGGTGACCAGCGAGCCGACGGCCCCGCCCACGCCCATCACGGCCAGCAGGAAGCCGAACATTCTCGAGTCGCCGCCGAGCTGGTCGCGGACCACAAACGGCATCAGCACTTCGATGGGACCGATCAGGAAGAGCACGGAAACGCAGGCCCACAGCAAGGTCCACAGCAGCCACGGTGTGCGGATGGTGTAGTTGATGCCCTCGCGGAGGTCGTGGAAGAAGGACGTTTTCGCGTGGCCCGTTGCCCCGGCGTCTTCCCCGGCCCCGGTGCTCCCGCCGTGAGCCCCGCCGTCGGCCCCGTTGTCGGGTGCGTCCAGGGCATGGCGCCCCAGGAAGTTCAGGACGATGAACGCCAGCAGATGGCAGGTGGCCACTCCGGTCACGGCGTGCGACGGCGAGAGCGCCGCCACCACCACGCCCGCGACGGCGGGTCCGGCCGCCTGCTGGAGGATGGGCCGCATGGTCCCCTCCATGCCGTTCGCGGCCAGCAGGTCCTCGGGCGGCAGGATGCGCGGCAGGATCGCGGAGTAGGCAGGGAAGAAGAACGCGGCGCCCACGCCCAGCACAAAGCTGCCCACGGCGAGATGCCACAGCTGCAGCCACCCTGCCATGGCCAGCCCGCTGATCGCCGCGATAACGGCGAGGTTGGCGCCTTCAACGGCAATGATCAGGAGCCGCTGCGGCACGCGGTCAGCGGCGATCCCGCCCGCGAGCACGAAGGCCACCAGGCCGATGCTGCCGGCAGTGGCCACCAGGGACAGCTCCAGCGGGCCGCCGCCGAGGTGGATCACCTGGTAGACCATGGCGACAGCCCACATTCCCGATCCGAAAATGGAGATGGCCAGCGCCGCGATGAGGACCCGGTACTCGCGGTGCGCAAAGGGCCGCAGCGCTTGGAGTGTGGGCATAGGGCAAGTCTAGGCTGGGCTGGATTTTGGCGGAACTCAACGCCGGGGCCCGGCGCCGGGACCGCTTACTCTTAAGCACCCTTAGTGTTAAGGCAGGGCCGCAGCCAAAAACTGCCGGCGGACACAAGCAATACCGAAGCAGAGGTGACCATGGCCAAGCGCAGCAATCCCGCAGTACGTATCGCACAGGAGACCGCCCACAACGCGGTGTTCGACGCCGACGGCAAGCCGAAACCCGGAGTCCACAACATGCTCCTCCGGGCAGTCGAAATCCAGCGGCCGCTGGTGCTCGCCTACGTCCGGCGGCTGCAACGCAAACACCCGCGCGCCAGCGCCGCCAGGCTCGCGGAGATCCTCGAACGCGACTACCTGCGGGCGGTGACCGGCGGCGGTGCGATCGTCGGGGCAACCGCCGTTGTGCCCGGCGTCGGAACCGTGGCCTCCCTGGGCCTCTCCGCCGTGGCTACCGTTGGCTTCCTCGAAGCCACGGCACTTTATGCCACCTCGCTGGCGGAACTTCATGGCATCCGGCTGACCAACCCGGAAAAGGCCAGCACCATGGTCATGGCCATCATGCTGGGCGAGGAGGGGGCTTCACTGCTGGGAACGCTGAGCGGCCAGGCCATGGGCAAGGGAGCCAGCGCCACCCAGGCATGGGGCAACGTGCTGACCAAGTCCATGCCATCGGGCTTCGGTGCCATTCGGAACAAGATCCAGAAGGCCTTCCTCAAGAACCTGCTCAAACGCCAGGGCACGGCGCTGCTTGGCCGGGCGCTTCCGTTCGGCATCGGCGCGGTGGTGGGCGGTGCCGGTAACCTCATAATGGGCCGTGCCGTGGTGGCCAACGCCAAGGAAGCCTTTGGTCCGATGCCGGACACCATCCCGGGGGAGCTCAAGGCCGTGGCGGCGGAACCGGAAAAACTTACTTTGGAAGGCAACAACCTTGGATCTTAACGCTGACCTCGGCGAATCGTTCGGCTCGTGGAACATGGGGGACGACGCCGCCATGTTCCGGCTGGTGACCAGCGCGAACGTGGCCTGCGGCTTCCACGCGGGGGATCCCGTCACCATGCTGGACAGCTGCCGCGCCGCCTTCGAGCTCGACGTCACCGTTGGTGCGCACGTGGGGTACCGGGACCTGGCCGGCTTCGGCCGCCGGTCGCTGGACATGTCCTTCGACGAACTGTTCGGTGACGTCCTCTACCAGCTGGGCGCGCTCGACGGCGTGGCGCACGCCGTCGGGGCCTCCGTTGACTACGTCAAGCCGCATGGCGCCCTGTACAACCGCCTAGTCCACGACGCCGAGCAGGCCTCCGCCGTGGTTGCCGCCATCCAGGCCTACGACCCCGGCCTGCCGATCCTCGGCCTGCCGGGCTCGCAGCTGCTGATCCAGGCCAAGGAAGCCGGCCACCCGGTTTTTATTGAGGCTTTTGTGGACCGCGCCTACCAGGCGGACGGGACCTTGGTGCCGCGCTCCCAGGCTGGTGCTGTCCTCCACGACGTCGACTCGATCGTTGAGCGCGCAGTGCGCCTCGCGACGAAGGGCGAAGTTGTGGCCGTGGACGGAACGGTGGTTCAGGTCCGGCCCGACTCCCTGTGCATCCATGGCGACACCCCCGGGGCCGTGGAAATGGCCGCCGGTGTTCGTACCGGGCTCGAAGCGGCCGGCGTGCAGCTGGAGTCCTTCGCGTAACCGCCCCGCGTTGCCTTAGAAGGGCCAGGTCAGCCGAACACCAGGTGCGCCGCGCTGAAGATGACCAGCCCGGCCAGTGAGCCCACCACGGTGCCGTTGATCCGGATGAACTGCAGGTCCTTGCCCACCTGGAGTTCGATCTTCTGCGACGTTTCCTCGGCATCCCAGCGGGCCACGGTATCGGTGATCACGCCGGCGATGTCGGAGCGGTAGGTCCGCACCAGGTAACCGGCGGCGTCGCCGATCCAGGCATTGACCTTGCCGGCCAGTTCGGCGTCGTTCACCAGGCGTGAGCCGAAATCGCGCACCGCCGTCTTGAACCGAACCGTCAGTTCACTGTCCGGATCGTCCACCGCAGACAGCAGGGCGCTCTTCACGGTTCCCCAGGTGCGGGAGGCCAGTTCGCGGACCTCGGGATCTCCCAGAACCTGTGCCTTGATGTCTTCGGCCCGGGCGATCATCGCGGGATCGTGCTGAAGGTCCTGCGCGAGGTCGTTCAGGTATTTGTCGATCTGCTGCCGGACCTGGTGGTTCGGATCGGACTGGACGGCGCGCGTGAACTTGAGGATCTCCACGTACACCTTGTCGCCCACGAGCCCGTCCACGAACTGCGGGACCCAGGTGGGGGACCGGTCGGAGACCAGCCGGCTGACGGTTTCGTGATTGTCGTCCACCCAGTCCGCGGCGCGGTCCACCAGCAGGTCCACGAGCTTGTGGTGGTGCCCGTCGGCAAAAATCCGTTCCGCCATCCTGCCCACCGGCGGTCCCCACGGCGGAGCCAGCAGGTGCTTACGCACCATTCCCTCGATGACCGCCTGGACGTCGTCGTCGTTCAATACCTTGAACACGCCGCGGATGACGGCGGCACCCTCCTTCGCCACGCGCTCGGCGCCGCCCGGACCGGCGAGCCATTGGCCGGCCTTCCGCGCCACGTCCACCGAAGCGAGCTTCTCCTGGACCACCTGCTCGGACAGGAAGTTGGTCTCCACAAACTCGCCCAGCGACGCCCCGATCTGGTCCTTGCGGCGCGGGATAATGGCGGTGTGCGGGATCTTGATGCCCATGGGGTACTTGAACAGCGCGGTCACGGCGAACCAGTCGGCCAGCGCGCCCACCATGCCGCCTTCGGCCGCGGCGCGGACGTACTGCAGCCACGGATACTCCTTCTGCAGCGCGAACGCGAACACAAAAATGACGGCCATGGCAATGAGGAGTCCCAGCGCCACAAGCTTCATTTTCCGCAGCGCTGCCGCCTTTTCGACGTCCCCGGCACTGAGTTGATGACCGACGACGGCGGCGCCCCCCTTGGGGGGCCGCGGCGCCGGACCTGTGGGCCGGGACGGGTCCTGGCGGGTAGTTGGCTCAGAGTTCACCTGCATGTGCCCAGCCTAGCGCCGAGCCACCGGGCGGCGTCCGCTAGCGTGTCCTCATGACATTCGAGGAGCCTGAGCCGGAACGGCCGCTGGTGTTTGCCCACAGGGGCGCCAGCGCTGCATTTGCCGAACACACGCGCGCCGCCTACCTCCAGGCCATTGCCGACGGCGCGGACGGGGTGGAGTGCGACGTCCACTTGACGCGGGACCAGCACGCCGTGCTGCTCCATGACGCCAACCTGGACCGGACCTCGGACGGAACCGGACCTGTTGCTGACCGAACACTGGCGGAGTTGCGGCTGCTGGACTTCTCGTCCTGGAAAGGCGCCCGGATCCCGGAGGAATACGGCGCAAAGTCAGAGCAGCTCCTCACGCTCCCTCAACTCCTGGACATCCTGCGCGGCGCTGGCCGGCCGATCGGCCTGGCAATCGAGCTCAAGCACCCCAGTCCTTACCAGCTGAAACTGGAAGACCGTGTGCTGGACGTGCTCCGGGGCGAAGGCTGGGACGACGGAACTTCCTCGGTGGACAACATCCAGGTGACGTTCATGAGCTTCAGCCCGGATTCCGTAAAGCACCTGCTCCGGAGTGTGCCGGCCGAATTCATCTGCCAACTGGTGGACGACATCGACGTCGACGAACTCCGCGACGAACTCAGCCTCGGCCCCCTGGCTGGCGGCGCCATCGCCAACCTGATGAAGGCGGCGCAGCTGGAAGGCGAACGCATCCTGGACGAGTGCGACGTGGGACTCGCGGGGCCCGGAATCATGTACGTCCGCGAGCACGCCCGGACCGTGCAGCGCTGGCTGGAGTCCGGTCGCCGCTTCCGCGTGTGGACCGTTGATTCGGAACGGGATGTGGCGCTCTGCCAAGGGCTGGGAATCCACGAGATCACCACGAACAAACCAGCCAGGGTATTGGCGCAGCTGCAATCGAGCGGGCAACAGGTCCAGCTGCCGTCCTGAGTCGTTGCTGTTCAGTCGTTGCCGTTCAGCCGCTGCTGTTTAGCCCCCGGGGCGGCGCTGTGATTGAGTGGACCCATGCCTTTTCGCTGGTCCGCCCGGGCCACCCAAACAGTGTCCGCGGCGGCCATGAGCGCGCTGCTGATGACCAGCGCCATGAAGCACTTCCGCGAGCCACGGTTCTTCGAACAGGTGGTCCCGGATTATCTGTGCCGCGAGACTCCAGGTGCCGGCGGCGAGTCGCCGGAGGGGCACGAAGTGCCAGCGCCCGACGGCGGCAGGCGGCCCCTGGCGGTGATGTCACGGGAGGAATGGATTGCGGTGAGCGGACTGCTGGAAGCGGGTGCCGCCGTCGGCCTCCTGATCCCGGTGTCACGGCGGGCAACAGCCACCGCCGTGACTGCAATGTTCACGGTATTCCTGGCCGGCCACGTGGACGCACTTCGCCGCGCCTATGGCTCCGCCGGATCCCCGACGCAGCGCAAGGTACAAACCGTCCGGTTTCCGCTTCAGCTGCCGCTCATCCTGTGGGCTTGGAGCTTGCGGAACCCGGGACGACGGCGGTGAAGTTGCTCGCCTCGCCCGCCGTGCGGGTGGGAATCTCGATCAGCATCGCCACCGGCCTCTACGGAGTGTCCTTCGGCGCCCTGTCCGTCACCTCAGGTCTTGATTTCTGGCAGACCATGGCGCTCAGCCTGCTGCTTTTCAGCGGCGGTTCCCAGTTCGCGTTCATCGGTGTGGTGGCGGGTGGAGGCTCCGGAATTGCCGCCATGAGCGCAGCCACGTTGCTGGGCATGCGGAACGGCATCTACGGCATGCAGCTCAACGCCCTCCTGCATCCGACGGGCTGGCGGAAGTATGTTGCCGCACAAGTCACCATTGACGAGTCGACCGCCACCAGCAGCGGGCAGACCGACCCCGACGAGCAACGCCGCGGTTTCTGGACGGCCGGCATCGGCATCTACGTACTCTGGAACCTTTTCACCGCCGTGGGGGCCCTCGCAGGAAGCGGATTGGGTGATCCCAAACAGTGGGGCCTGGACGGTGCGGCAGTGGCCGCATTCCTGGCCCTGCTGTGGCCGCGGCTCAAGGGGCGGGAACCGGCGGCGATTGCCGTGGTGTGCGCACTCGCCACGGTTGTAGCCGTGCCGTTCGTTCCCGCAGGCGTGCCCATCCTGATCGCCGCCGTGGTGGCTGCACTGATCGGCTGGTTCAGCCACGGACGCAGTGATGAAGGCCTGGAGCCGGACGTGGATCCCTACGACGAGCACCATGGGCGTCGGGACAAAAACCGGGACGCGCACCTGGACAATCAGAGGGACAGCCACGGGGACAGCCACGGGCAGACGGGGCAGGCGGGCGCATGAATCTCTGGATCTGGTTGTTGCTGGCGTGCTTCCTTGCCTACGCGTGGAAGCTGGTGGGCTATTTCGTCCCGGCGAAGCTGCTGAAGGACCCCCGGATGTCGCGTATCGCCGGCACCATGACCATCGGACTTCTGGCATCCCTGACCATTGTCAACACTGTGGCGTCCGGCCAGACGTTGGCCGCCGACGCGCGGCTGGGAGCCCTCGCCGCCGCAGCCGTCGTGTTGGCTTTCCGGGCGCCCTTCCTGCTGGTGGTGGTGGTGGGAGCCGGTGCCGCAGCCCTGCTGCGGCTCATCGGATGGAACTGACCGCCAGGTGAAACCGACTCCGAAGCACTGGTGGTGCGGCTCATATGCGTTATAGCATGGGCCTGGCTATGCAGTTGGCCGTGGACTCTCGTGAGAGCGCTGACCATGGAAATAAGGCTGCACCCAGCCGGTGCGAGACCCGGCAAAACCCGCCGTCCAGCACGTGATGGATGGCGCGCCGGGCTTCCGGTCAAGCGCTTCTTTACCCGGTTCCGGTCTCTGGCAGACCTGCCGCCGGAGGACCTGGTTGTACTCTCCGAGCGGATGAGACTGGCTCTGGACGTCAGTCAGGGAGCAAACATCACCGCCCTGCACGCGGCCGTACGGGCCGAACTCCGAAACCGGGAAACGGAACCTGACGATTGATGGCCGGCCGGTGTATCGGCGTGAGGCTGTCGCTACGGCCTAAAGGAGTCAGTCAAGATGAACGAACAGCCAGAGCCCAACACCCCGGATCCGGATAGCGGAACCGACAACCCCCAGGCTGCAGACCCGAAGCCGCGGCCGGTCTATGACACCACTGTCTCCGAATCGACGCGGGAACTGCGGGATACTTCCCGGCGCCGCCGCGATGCGGAGGAGAAGCTGCAGCAGCACCTGTTGGAGGCCAAGGAGCACGTGCCCCATCACTACGATCATGAGCCTCACAAGCACGGCCAGGAGCCTCCCCCGGCGGAGGGGAAAGGCAGCGCCGGGCCGCAGGAGAACACGCCCGAAGAAACCAAACATCAACAAAAGAACCCCGGGGGCGACGCCAGCTGATTGGGCTCATCGTCAGCACGGCACCGCCACCCTCGTGGTCCGGGCCGTAGGCCGGTCAGGCGGTTTGCTCATCCTCTGGCGACCCGGTCCGGCGGGCGCTTTCCTCGACGGCCAGCTCATACCACGCCTGCGCACCGAATACCGGGGTGGGAGTGTCGAGGTTTTGGTAGAGGGCGTCCAGCAGATTGGCCAGGTCCTCCGCCGCCAGCGACGGCAGGATCTCCTCGGGGCCGCGGGGGTCGTGGATAATCTGGGACAAGTGTGTCTGGTTCATCGGCGGACGATGGCGTTGGACTGGCTGCGCTGGAGGTGTTTCACTCATGCTCCCTCAGAAGATTCAGAGGCTGGCTGCGTAACCTTACCTGAGTCTAATCCAACGTTTGGACACCAACAATGGGGCGCCCGTGGTGGTGGTCCGGCGGGAGGGCGCGGGTGTCAGGTGAACTGTGGACCCTGTAGCTGTGGGGCGGGCAGCGGCACATGCGCGGGCAACGGGCGGTGGGGCCGTTCAGTGCGGATGGCGTCCTCGATCAGTGCCAGCGGGCGGCGCCAGGCGTCGGAACCGGGCTCCATGGTGTCCACGACGCCGATCAGCATGGCGAGCAGGCGGAACATGTCGGTCATGGAAATATCGGAACGCAGGGTGCCTTGACCCTGGCCGCGGCCAAGCAGGACGCTCATGGAATCCATCAGCGAGCCGGTGATGCCGGTGAGGAGTTCGCGGCGGCCCGCAACGGCGCCCAGCAGGTTGGCATCAGCGCTGGCCGCGGCCATGATGGCTTCGAGGACGCGCAGCAGTCCCGCAGTTGCGTCGATGTCCGCCAGCGCGTCCGCCATAACGGGGTCCACGGTCTCGCGGAGCTGCCGGTTGAGGGCGGCCAGGACCAGCTCCTCCTTGTCGGCGAAGTTCCGGAACAGGGTGGCCGGGCCAACACCTGCCGTCAGTGCGATGGTCTGGAGGGGAACCTCGGGACCATGCTCGCGGAAGCACAGGCGCGCGGCCAGGATGATCTTGTCCACGTTCCGGGCAGCGTCTGCGCGTAGTGGCTTGCGGACGACAGCAATGCTCATTCGTTCAGGTTAGCAATGCCGCAGGCAGCCTTCACGGTTACCGGAGGGTAGCAACGTATGTGACGCTTCGCCGGCCTCACCAGACCCGTTTCGGGTTGGGCCACATGGCAGACTTGCCCTATGTTGCTTGCATTTTCAGTCGCCCCGTCCGGTACGCCTGCAGGGGGATCGCGTCCCACCGACGCATCAGTGCACGACGCCGTTGCGGCCGCCGTGCGGATCGTCCGGGAGTCGGGCCTGCCCAACCAGACGGACTCAATGTTCACCACCATCGAGGGCGAATGGGACGAGGTGTTCGACGTCGTAAAGCGCGCCACCGAAGCCGTGGGAAAGTTTGGCAGCCGTGTCTCACTGGTCATCAAGGCAGACATCCGGCCCGGTTATAAGGGCGAGCTCAGCGCCAAGGTGGACCGCCTTGAAGGGGCACTCTCGGACGGCTCCTAGACTGGTGCCTACGCCGAGTCCTAGACCGTCGCGTGCCTGCGTGCCAGACTGTGGCCATGTTTGAGCACAAGACCCAGCCTGGGTGGGTGGCAGTGGAAGACTTCCTCACAACCACGGTGGTGCACCCAGACTCTGCACTTAAGCAGGCGGTGCGCTCCGCCGTCGACGCAGGGATGCCGCCCATTGAAGTTACGCCCAACGCCGGCAAGCTGCTCAAGCTCCTGGTCCAGCTGTCCGGCGCCCGCCGGGTGCTGGAGATCGGCACGCTCGCAGGGTTCAGCACCATCTGGATGGCGCAGGGACTGCCCGACGGCGGCCGGCTGGTGACGTGCGAATACCTCGCCAAACATGCGGACATCGCCAGGGCGAATGTGGAGGCTGCCGGCTTGGGGGACAAAGTTGAGATCCGGGTGGGCGCCGCCCTGGACACCTTGGCCGCGCTGCAGTCGGAGGGCCAGGAGCCGTTCGATTTTGTGTTCATCGATGCGGACAAGGAAAACGACGCCGCGTACCTTGAGTGGGCCGTGCGCATGGGCAGGCCGGGAACCGTGGTGGTCCTGGACAACGCCGTCTGGGAGGGCGCGGTGCTGGATCCTTCCATGGACCAGATCAATGCCCCCGGGATCATCAGCGCCCTGGAACTGCTGGGCCGGCATCCGCAGCTCGATGCCACCGTGATCCAGACGGTCGGGTCCAAAGGCTGGGACGGGTTCGCTCTGGCACGCGTCCGCTAAGTGCTGACCGCAAGCATTTAACCGCAAGCCAGTGACCCCGAGCGGCTGACTTCTGGGCGCAGACTGCATCCGTTCATCCAGAATATTGCTAAGTATGCTTAGAATGACTGTCCGGCCGATGCCTGTCCGGAACCGCCTGCAGTGGAGGAACACGATGAAAGCGTCACCCACCCTTGCCAGCAATCTTCAGATGGTCCTTACGGACCTGATTGAGCTGCATCTCCAGTCCAAGCAGGCCCACTGGAACATAGTGGGCACCAACTTCCGCGACCTTCACCTGCAGCTCGACGAGATCATCGCCAGTGTCCGGCTGTTTGCGGACCAGACGGCGGAGCGGATGCGGGCCCT
Organism: Pseudarthrobacter sp. MDT3-1; assembly: GCF_054510755.1. Classification (NCBI taxonomy): domain Bacteria; kingdom Bacillati; phylum Actinomycetota; class Actinomycetes; order Micrococcales; family Micrococcaceae; genus Pseudarthrobacter; species Pseudarthrobacter sp. MDT3-1. The sequence goes on from NZ_JBTNDX010000019.1 coordinate 68,619, forward strand.
GCACGCCCTGCCCGACGGACGGAGCCACACCGTAGCCGCAGACACGCGTCTTGCTGAGCTCACCGGCGGCCTGATTTCCACGAAGGACGCCGTCAAACTGGTCACTGCCAGGCTCGAACGGACAGTGCAGACAATGCGGGATGTCCACGATGACGTGGATGAAGAGGATCCCACCAGCGCGGACCTGCTGCATGCCGCCATCGAACGCCTGGAACGGCTCGCGTGGATGGTCAACGCGGAAACCATGACTCCGTCCGCGGCCGTCACCGAACCGGCGGCTAAGTAGGCAGTGCAGAGAGGCGTCAGCGTGACTGCATCATCCCACCAGCCCGTCCGGCTGGTTTCAACTCAAACGGAACTGGCCTGGACGGTTCCCCTGCTCGAGTCCGTGGCGGCCGCATCTGGCGATGTTCCCGCACTTCTGGCCCTGGCCCGGGACTCGGGAAGCCATTGGCCTCAGCCAGGGGACGGACAAACTGCCCGCCTCTGGGAACTGCTCGCTTCCGTCGCGGCGGTGGATATTGCCGCAGGCCGCGTTTTTGAACCGCATATGGATGCCCAAGCGATTCTTGCCCAGACGGGGAACCATCGGGCGGGCGCTGTTCCGGCCGACTGCGCGGGCGCTTGGGGAGTGTTTGCCGCGGAGGGCCCGGGACTCCGCCTCGAGGCCAAGACCGGCGACGCCGGAATTCTGCTGAGCGGGTCCAAGCCGTGGTGTTCACTGGCGCCGCTCCTGGACCGGGCCGTCATCACTGCCTACACCGAAACCGGCGGAAGAGCCGCCTTTGCGGTGGACCTCCGGCATCCGGGAGTGACGTGTGAGGAGTCGGCGTGGGTGGCGCGCGGGTTGCGCGAGATTCCCAGCGGGACTGTCCATTTCAGCCAGGTGCCCGCACAGCAGTTGGGCATCGATAGCTGGTATTTCAGCCGGCCCGGTTTCGCCTGGGGTGGCATGGGGGTAGCAGCCTGCTGGCTCGGGGGCGCCGTGGGCGTGGCGCGGGACTACAAGAACTCCTTGGTCGCCGCAGCTCAGTCCGGCCGCGAACCTGACCAGATCGCGCTGGCTGCCCTGGGCGAGACAGACAGGATCCTCACCGCCGCACTCCAGTACCTGGCGCGAACGGCGGCCCTCATCGACGACGGCCAGCTGTCCAACGACGGCAGCCTGTCCGCCGGGGAAGATACACGGGAGACCGGAGGCGGAAGCCCGGAAGTCAGGGAAGACAGACAGGAGCCAGGGGCACACCCGGCGGCGGACCGGAGCGCGTGGAGCGAAGCGTTACGCGTGCGCGGAACCGTAGCTGCCGCCGTCGAGCGTGTCCTGTCCCTTGTCAGCCGGAACCGGGGACCGGCGCCACTGGCGTTCGACGAACCGTATGCCAAGCGCATGGCGGACCTGGCGCTGTACGTGCGCCAGCACCATGCCATGCGGGACGATGCACAGCTGGGAAAGCTGACGTTGAAGGGGGAGCATCTGTGGTGACCTTCTCGCACACGGACCAGGGGACTGATGAGGCCCGTTGGGCGGCGAGCGGGCTCGCGGCTATGGCGGAGTTGCCCTTGGGGCAGCAGGAATTGGCTGCCATGCGGTTCGTCGTGCTGGCGGCACACCCCGACGACGAGACCCTGGGCGCCGGGGGCCTGCTGGCGCTGCTGCACTCGCTGGGCGCCGACGTCGAGGTGCTGCTGTGCACGGCGGGGGAGGGCTCGCACCCGGACTCGGCGACAACCACGCCTGAACAGCTCGCCGCCGTCCGGCTTGAGGAGTTTGCGGCAGCGATGGGAGTCCTGGGGTTGGCCGGACGCTGGCGTTTCCTCGGGCTGCCGGACCGGGGCCTGCAAGAACTCACGCCGGAAATCGCCGCCCGGCTGCGGGAGGCCGTCGGCCGGCTCCCCGGTCCACCGCAGCACCTGGCAATTGTGGCCCCGTACCGAGACGACGGCCATGCGGACCACAACGCCCTTGGTGCGGTGGCCGCCGACGTCGCCGGCGAAGGTGGGCACGCCCTGCTGGAGTATCCCATCTGGTACTGGCTGTGGGCCTCCCCGGAGGACCCTGCCTGGCGGTCCTGGGCGCGCGTTCCGCTGGGTGCTGATCAGCGGGCGGCGAAGAGGTCCGCCATGGACTCACACGCGAGCCAGATACGTCCGCTGTCCGGGCTGGACGGGGACGAGGTGCTCCTCGGCGAGGGGCTGCTGCAGCATTTCAGGCGCGCTTTTGAGACATTCGCCTGGACGCCGCCCGGGGCCCGCCCGGTCCAATCCCTTCCCCACACCAGCGCGGACGCGCAGCGGATCTTCGACGCCGTGCACGCGAAGTCCGAAGACCCCTGGGAGTACACCACCAGCTGGTACGAGCGGCGCAAGCGCGCGCTCACCCTCGCCGCGCTGCCCCAGGAGAACTACCTGTCGGGCCTGGAAATCGGCTGCTCCATCGGAACATTGACCGCCGAATTGGCCACCAGATGCACCAGGCTGCTTGCCGTGGATGCCAGCAACACCGCGCTTGAGCTTGCGGCCCGGCGGCTCGCGCCGTTCCCCGGGGTTTCCACACGGCAGTTGACGCTCCCCGGTGACTGGCCCGGGGGCAGCTTCGACCTTGTAGTGGTCTCCGAAGTGGGCTACTACCTGTCCGCTGCAGAGTTTGATCTGCTGTTGCAGCGGATCAAGGAATCGATGACGCCGGACGGCACGCTGCTGCTGTGCCACTGGCGGCACCCGGTTTCCGGATGGGAGCTCGACGGCGACTCGGTCCACGCGCTGGCCCGGAACCGGCTGCGGTGGCCCACCGGCGGTCTGTACCAGGAACGCGATTTTGTGCTGGAAACGCTCGTGGCTCCCGGCGATGCCGGCGATGCCGGCGATCCCGGACCTCCGGTGTCCTGACATGGACAGGATCGCGCAGGTTGCCGTGGTTATTCCGGTCCATAACGAGGAACCCCACCTGGCACGTGCCCTGGCAGCGGTCAGTGCCGCAGCTGATGCCCTGCAGCACAGTCAGCCGGATACAGACGTCGCCATCGTGGTGGTCTTGGACGCCTGCACGGACAGCTCGGGCGCCGTGGCGGCGCATATTGCGGCGGCGGATCGCCGCATCACCCTGCTGCCGGTCGCGTTCCGCAGCGTGGGGAGGAGCCGGCGGGCAGGGATCAACCTGCTCCTCACAGGGCGCCTGCCGGACAGTGCGGGGGCGGACCGACCGCAGACCGCCGGACGGGTATGGCTGGCAAATACCGACGCCGATTCCTGCGTTCCGGAAAACTGGCTCCTGCGCCAGGTGGAACTGGCTGACGGCGGCGCCGATGCAGTCTTGGGAACGGTGGAACCGGATCCGGAGGGCATGGACGGCGAACTCCTGAGGCGCTGGCACGCCCGGCATCCGTTGAGGGAGGAACACCCCCATGTGCATGGTGCGAACTTCGGTGTGCGGGCCTCGGCCTACATTCGCGCTGGTGGCTTTCCCCGTCAGCGCTCGCACGAGGACCGGGCGCTGGCCGCACGGCTGCGCCGCCACGGGTTCCGTATAACGTCCACGGATACGGTGCGGGTCCTGACCTCAGGGCGGACCGAGGCCCGGGCGCCGCAGGGCTTCGGCGCATATCTGCTGGCCCTTGGTATGGAGTCCGCCGTGGCGTTCGAACGCTGAGAAACGGACAAAATGAGGGGGCCGACGACGACTGGGGGGACTGGCCTCGGTCTCAGAAGAGGCCACCTCGCCGCCGACCCCGCCAGACACCCGGGACGTCAAAGGCCCGGGAAAACTGAAGGAATCTGCTGATATTGATCTTCCTCCAAGTGGCGGGCCCTGCCTAGACCCGCTTGACGCCGTTTCGTCCCGTACTGGCGTCCGATCCAGCCTGATCCGGGCCGTTCCCGTGGCGCTCACGCAGCTCGCGGCCGCGCCGGATGTCGTCCTCTTCCTGCTCCTGCATCTTCTCGCTCTTCTTGGTGTCCCGCGGCGGGAGCTGAATGGTTTCTTCGGCCTCGATTCCCGCCTGGAGTTGCCGTCCCCGCTCCATCTCGGCGTCAAATTCTGCCCCGAACAAAAGAGACATGTTCAGGATCCACAACCAGAGCAGCATAACGATCACACCGCCAAGTGCGCCGTAGGTCTTGTTGTAATTGCCAAAGGTGGCCACATAGAAGGCGAAGCCGAGCGAGGCCAGCAGGAAAATAAACAGGGCTATGCCGGAGCCAAGGCTCATCCATCTGAACTTGGGTTGCTTGACGTTGGGAGTGGCGTAGTAGAGCACCGCGATGATGACAATGATGAGTGCCACCATTACCGGCCATTTCGCGATGTTCCAGACAGTGAGGAACGCGCCACCGAGCCCGATCAGGTCGCCGACTGCCTCTGCCACAGGTCCGCTGAGCACCAGCATGCCTGCCAGGAGTGCCACGATGACTACGGCGAGGAGCGTAACAGCCAGCATGGTTCCGCGCAGCTTGACGAATGGACGGCCCTCGTCCACTTCATAGATCCGGTTCATCGCCCTACCGAAGGCGCCAACGTAGCCCGAAGCGGACCACAGCGCTGTTCCCAGGCCAATGACCAGAGTCAATCCTGCCGCCGGCGCGTTCGCCAATTCCTCAACCGGGCCGCTAACGGTATTCACCGTCTCAGCAGGGGCGAAGCCCCGCACGATTTCGAGCAGGGCCGTGGTTGTTTTTTCGGGGTCCCCAAAGAGGCCGATCAGGGAAACGAGCGCGAGCATTGCAGGAAACAAGGACAGCACGGCGTAGTAGGTCAGGGATGCCGCGAGGTCCGGGCACTGGTCCTTGTTAAACTCCCGAAGCGTCTTTTTGGCGATGTACTTCCACGACGGTTTGGTGACGTCGGTGGGGCTGTCCGGTTTCCGGGAGTCGTCGGGTGCGGGAGCGCTGCCCGCCTTGGCGGTGCTGGTTTCGGGTGCATCGTGAGCGGCCATGGTGTGTCCTCTCGGGGTTGGAAAGGGAAAGGCCGGTTCCGCCGGGGGAGGCGGAACCGGCCTGTCTGTGCTGCTGGCGGTGCTGGTGCCGTTACGTGTTCTGGACGTGATCCCTGGCGTCGACAGTGCGGTCCTTGACGTCCGCTGCCGCAACCTGACCTTCGGCCTTAACATGCTCGGCGGCGTCGGCTGCCGTTGCTTTGACGTTTTCCATCGCTTCCCGTGCCGGTTCCTTCAGGCCTTCGGCCATGTCCTTCGCGGCCTCGGTCAGCTGGGTGGTCAACGGTTCGGCGGCAAACTTGAGGGCATCCGCTGCTTCGCGTTCCTTCTCGCTGGCAGGGATCAGTGAGGACAGGAGCAGGCCGGCCCCGAACGCGATCAGGCCTGCAGCCATCGGATTGCCCTGTGTTTTGGCCTTCACCTGGTGCGGAGCGTCACCAATGGCGGCGCCTGCATCGCTGAGTGCATTGCCTGCACTGTCAGTCCGGGCGTGGACTCCGCTGTGCACGCGGTTGGTGACGTCGTCGGCTGTTCCCATGACTCTCTCCTTCACTCCGAAGACGGCGTCTTTCACCTTGTCTGTCTGGCGGTGGACGATGTTAGACGGCGTCACTTTGTCCGCCACCGCGTCCACGTTCGTGCCCAGGCGGGCGCGCGTTGCCTCAATATCTGAACGGATATCGTCCGGGTTGTCGCTCATCGTCTTACCTCACCGGGTTTTAGGGTTGGGGGAATTTCCTGGAGTGTTTCAGCGGTTTGGGGCATGCCCCTCACAGTCTTGAGTTCCTTCCGGCCGATGGAGGCCAGGACGGCGGCGATGACGCCCCAGATGACTGCGACGACGACGGCGGACCAGCCGAGTCCCATCAGCTCGCCTAACGCGATCCAGAGGGCGATCGACAGGAACAGCAGCACGAAGTGGCCAGCTACGCCGGCGCCGGCCAGCATGCCACCTCCCCTGCCTGCCTTGCTGGCGGATTCCTTGAGTTCGGCCTTGGCAAGCTCCACTTCCTGGCGCATCAACGTGGACAGGTCGCGGGTCACCTCACCGAGCAGGTCACCCAACGAGGTGTTGTCCGCCTTCGCGTGCGCCGCCGACGGAGGAGGTTCAGGTATCTGGCTGCTCATCACAGCCTGCCAGCCTGGCCGTCCGCTGAGCGGTCGCGGGTCAGGGGGTCGTTGGCCATAGGATCGTCGGCGAGCTCCCGGTCGGCCAACGGGTCGTCGGCAATGCGGTTGGTCGAGAAGGGCTGTGCCGCGAGTTGGGGGCTGTCGAGAGGACTGGCGGGACGCGAAGGGTCGCCGTAACTGCTCCCCGGCGTGCCGCCGTCGTATCCTGCCGTGGTGGTGGCCGGGCCGGGCAGCTGTACCGGCGGGGGCGGGACAGTCCCACCGGCCGACGGCGTGTAGCCGCTGTCGTATTGACCGCCGGCGCCGTACTGGCCACCGCCGTACTGGCCGCGGGCGCCAGCGTAGTGCGTTGCGGACTCCGGTGCGCCGGCGCTCAGGCTGCGGCTGAGCCGGCCAGCGAGGACGCCAGCCCCGGCCGCGAGAAGCAGGAACGTCCCGGGGCGCTGCCGGGCGAAGCTCTTGACTTCATCCAAGAGCGAGCCCGGGTCCCGCCCGTCCAGCCAGGAGGCTACCGACGAGGAACGCTCCGCGGCCTGGCGGACCAGGTCCGTGGCCACTCCGGGCTGGTCCGATGCACGCGCCATGGCGTGCAGTTCGTCCGAGACTGACCGGAGGCCATTGGCTACCTTCTGCTGCTGGGCGCCTGCCTGCTCCGTGAGATCGGAGCGGGCCTGGTGGAGGAGATCCTTGGCATTCGCCTTCGCCTCTGACGCGACGTTGCCCGCTTCCGTCTTGGCGGTTTCAGCGACGCTTTGCGCGGAATCCGCCGCTGTCCGCGCGACGTCCCCGGCCTCTTCCTTGACAGCATCCTTGCGGGACGTCCCGACGGTGTCGCGCGTCTGTGGCGCTGCTGCGGGGAACGTACTGGGGGCGCGTTCTCCTGTGGTTCCGGGGGTGGCCTGTGGAGCCGGGTAAGCCGAGTCCTCGGGCCTTTGGTTCTCTGTCATCTTCGCTCTCTCTTTCCAAAGAAGGCCGGTTGTTGATTAAGAACCAGCGATACTGGCCGTAAAATAGTAAGCATGGTTACTAACGGAAGGTAAGTACCCTTCCTACCTGAATTTCAAAAGGGGTCCGTATCGCCTGCCGACCCGGCATCGCAGGGACCCCGTCACAACGAAGTGGAAAGGGTGCGTAGTCGTGGATACAACATCGTGGGTTTGGGTGATTGTTGCCGTCGTCGTGCTGGTCCTGATCGTGCTGTGGCTGGTGACCGGGCGTCGCCGTCGGGCCATGGAGCTGAAACGGGACGAATCGCACCGCGAAAAGGCTGCCGAAATGCGCCGGAAAGCCGAGGACATCGAGCTCGATGCGCGTGAGAACGAAGCCCGGGCCACCCGCGCCCGCGCCGACGCAGAGCAAGCGCAGGTGGACGCGGCCAGGCTGAAGCAGGAGGCTGAGCAGAAGACCGACAGCGCCAGGTCGCTCCGGGAGGACGTGGCCGAGCGCACGCAGAAGGCGGACGCGTTGGACCCCGACATAAATCAGGACGGGGACGCGCGTACCGACACGATGCGCACCGACTCCACCCGCACCGACGCCACCCGCACGGAGACGCTTGGGCCGGACCCCGACGCGCATCCGGACGACGCCACGGGCACCGACGCCACGCGGGCGGAGGAACTGCGGCGTGTCCGGGACCGGGCAGACCGGGCTGAGAGGACCGACCGGGACCGGCCGCTCTCAACCTAGCCCTGTTCCCGCAAACCGGCCGTGTTCCCGCCGCCGGGACCGCGACCGTTCCGGACGGCCGGCGCAGGGCAGTCAATTAGGGTTGATCCATGACTGAAGCGGCACACGGGTAATGGCAAAGCGCGGCAAGTCAGCCGGCCGGAACAGCCAGCGTCCGACGACGGGTGTCATCGAGGTGCCCAAGGGCACCCGTCCTGATGGCCCCGTTGAGGGCGTCTACTACATCGATACCGGCGACTGCGAGCTCGTTGCGGACCAGGACAACTCCAACGGGTGGCTCCTGAAGATCAACGGTGTTATGAGCTCCCACATCGACCTCGCCGATCCGCTCTTCCTCGATTTTGAGTACATGCGCTGGATGGCGGCGCTGATTGAGTCACGCTGGCCGCCGAGGTCCGGAAAGGGCGGCGCCAAGTCCGGCGCGCCCGCCGCGGGCGGGACCGAGCGGCTGCGCGGGCTGCACCTGGGCGGCGGGGCCTGTTCCCTGGCCCGGTACTTCCACACCGCCTATCCGGACGCCCGGCAGGTGGTGGTGGAGCTCGACGGCAAGCTGGCCGAGTACGTCCGCGGCTGGTTCGACCTGCCCAAGGCGCCGCTCCTGCGGCTGCGCGTGGGGGAGGCCCGCGAGGTCACCGAGACGCTCACGCCGGACAGTCGCGACTTCATCATCCGTGACGTGTTTGCCGGTTCACTCACGCCGCGGCCGCTCACCACCGCCGAGTTCAATGACCACATCAAGCGGGTCCTGTCGCCGGGCGGCATCTATGTGGTGAACTCAGGCGACGCCCCGGATCTAAGGAATGCGAGGGAAGACGCCGCCGCCATCGCGGCCGCGTTCGCACACACCGTCATCATCGCCGACCCCTCCATGCTGAAGGGCCGCCGCTACGGCAACATGGTGATGGCCGGCAGCGACACCCCGCTGGACGGAGATCCGCAGCTGGCCCGCCGGCTCCTGGGCGGAGCCGTCCCGGCCCACATCTGGAACGACGCCCAAGTGCGGGCCTTCGCCGCGAACTCCCCGGTGCGTCACGACCCGGCAGTGAACGCCTCCGGTGGTTGAGCTTGTCGAAATCCGGGGTTTCGACAAGCGCAACCACCGGAGTTCCTGCCTCGGCCCAGCAGGGCATCCCGGTGCGCCGCCGTCTGGTCGCGCAATGCCTGCACCACAGCGGCCACGGCAGGGCGGCGCATCGAATCGGGTCGCAGCACCATCCAGTAAGGGAGCAATTCGGCGAAGTCGTCGGGGAGCAGCCGGACCAGGTCGCTGTGCAGATTGCCCATGAAGCACGGCAGGAATCCGATGCCGGCGCCCGCGCGGGTGGCCTCCACATGGACAAACACGTTCGTGGACGTCAGCCCTTCGCGCATGGCCGGCACCAGCCGCCGGGGGGCGTCCAGGTCGTCCACCTGCAGCATCGAATCCACAAAGTACACCAGCGGGTGCTCCGTCAGCTCAGCAACGCTCGCCGGCGTCCCGTTCTCGGCGAGGTAGGCACGCGAGGCGTACATCCCCAGCATGTACTCGCCCAGTTGGACGGCTTCGGCCCGGTGGACCTGTGGTTCGCCCACCACCACTTCGATGTCCAGCCCGGAGCGTTGCTGCAGCGCTCGCCGGGTCATCGTCACCACTTCCACGCTCAGTCCCGGGTGTTTCCGGCGCAGCCGTGCCACGGCGGGCGCGGCGATGTAGGCGCTGAAGCCGTCTGTCGCCGTCATGCGCACGACGCCGGTAATCGGGTCCGGTGCCTGGCCTGCCGGTCCCAGCGCACTCACGGCTGCCTCCACCTGTTCGGCGACGCGGACGGCCTCCGTGCCTAGCTCGGTCAGTTCCCAGCCGCCGGCCGCCCGGGCCAGGACGCGGCCGCCGAGCGCCTTCTCCAGGGCGGCTATCCGGCGTGAGACGGTGGTGTGGTTCAGCCCCAACACTTGCGCCGCCGTCGTAAATTTTGCTGAGCGGGACACCGCAAGCAAGACCAAGAGGTCATCGGGATTCGCCTTCATATGTGCAATTGTGCACACAGCAGGTGCTGGATTGGGCATTGAAGGCACAAGTTTGTGCAGTAATACTCAGTGGAGCCATTAGTGCTGTGGATCACAGCGCGTGTCAAAGTGGACACTAAGGAGAAACTCATGAGCGTAGAGCAGCGCTCGGCAGACAATGCCGCCGGATCCGCACCCAAGGGATCCGGGCTTAAGAAGATTGTGGCCGCCTCGATGGTGGGCACGGTAGTGGAATGGTACGAGTTCTTCCTCTACGCCACAGCAGCCACCCTGGTCTTTGGGAAGTACTTCTTCCCCGCCAGCGGCAATGAGCTGGACGGCATTATCCAGGCGTTCATCACCTACGCGGTGGGCTTTGTGGCCCGCCCCCTCGGCGGCATCGTCTTCGGCCAGATCGGCGACAAGCTGGGCCGCAAGCCCACCCTGCAGCTGACCATCGTGATCGTCGGCGTGGCCACGTTCCTGATGGGCTGCCTCCCGGGCTTCGCCGAAATCGGCTACCTGGCACCGACACTTCTGGTGGCCCTGCGCTTCATCCAGGGCTTCGCGCTCGGCGGCGAATGGGGCGGCGCCGTGCTGCTGGTTGCCGAGCACAGCCCCAACAACGCCCGCGGCTTCTGGTCCAGCTGGCCGCAGGCAGCCGTGCCGGTGGGCAACCTCCTCGCCACGCTGGTGCTGTTCGTCATGTCCACCACCCTGAGCCCCGAGGCCTTCCTGAGCTGGGGCTGGCGCGTGGCCTTCTGGCTCTCCGCCGTGATCGTCTTCGTTGGCTACTACATCCGCACCCACGTCACCGAGGCGCCCATCTTCCTGGAGGCCAAGGCCCTCGTGGAGAAGGAACAGGCAGTCAGCTACGGCGTCTTCGAGGTAGTGCGCAAGTACCCCAAGGGCATCCTGCAGGCAATGGGACTGCGCTTCGCGGAGAACATCATGTACTACCTGGTGGTCAGCTTCGCCATTGTCTACCTCAAGAGCGTGCACAAGTACGACACGTCCTCGCTCCTGCTCGCACTCCTGATCGCCCACGTCATCCACTTCCTGGTCATCCCGCAGGTGGGACGGCTCGTGGACAAGCTGGGACGCAAGCCCGTCTACCTGATCGGGTCCATCTCCGGTGCGGCCTGGCCGTTCTTCGCCTTCCCCATGTTCGATACCCGCAACGCCGTGGTGATTGTCCTGGCCGTGACCATCGGCCTCTGCCTGCACGCGTTTATGTATGCCGGCCAGCCCGCCATCATGGCCGAGCTCTTCCCCACCCGGATGCGCTACTCGGGCGTTTCGCTGGGCTCGCAGGTCACCTCGATCTTCGCCGGTTCGCTGGCCCCGCTGCTGGCCACCCAGTGGCTCAAGGACACCGGTTCCTGGCTGCCCACGGCCATCTACCTCGTGGTTGCCTGCGCGATCACTACCGTGGCGGTGCTGAGCCTGAAGGAAACCAAGGGTATCGCGCTGGAGGACGTGGACAAGGCCGACGCCGCCCGCGAGGGACTGCTCCCGGCGGACGCACGCTGAACTGCCTGAGCAGTTCACCGCAGGGAAATTGAGCGCACACGATGGGAAACAGATCTGCAATGGAAAACACACTGAACGGCAGCAAGGCCGTGGTGACCGGCGGCGCCAGCGGGATCGGGGCTGCCTGTGTCCGGGAACTGGCCGCCCGCGGGGCGAAAGTGGTGGTGGCCGACGTCGACTCCGCCGGCGCTGCCGCCCTCGCCGACGAAGTGGGCGGCACCGCCTGGGCCGTTGACCTGCTGGACGTTGACGCGCTCGCCACCCTGAGCCTGGACTGCGACATCCTGGTGAACAACGCCGGGATCCAGAGCATCAGCCCCATCGAAGCGTTCGATCCGGCGGACTTCCGCCGGATCATCGCGCTGATGCTCGAGGCCCCGTTCCTGCTGATCCGGGCCGCGCTGCCGCACATGTATGCCAACGGCTTCGGCCGCATCATCAACGTGTCATCCGTGCACGGAATCCGGGCCTCCCCGTTCAAAAGCGCGTACGTTTCCGCCAAGCACGGCCTGGAAGGGCTGAGCAAGGTGACGGCACTTGAGGGCGGGGGGCACGGAGTCACGTCCAACTGCATCAACCCTGGCTACGTCCGGACCCCGCTGGTCGAGAAGCAGATCGCGGACCAGGCCAAGGTGCACGGTATCCCCGCGTCCGAGGTCCTGGCCAAGGTGATGCTCACCGAGTCCGCCGTGAAACGCCTGGTGGAACCGGAGGAAGTTGCCTCCCTGGTGGCCTGGCTGGCGTCCGATCACGCCGGCATGGTCACCGGGGCCAGCTACGCAATGGACGGCGGCTGGTCGGCGCGGTAGCCGGGGCCGGTTGCCTACTCCTGCCGTCTGACCTGGCGGGGATCGTAGTAGACAACGCCCTCTGCGGCTCCGATGCCGACAGAGCCGGTGTTCCGTGAGACCACCACACCCTCGTGCCGGCCGTTGAAGGGATCGTCACCCACCACGGCGTCCCCGACTTTGTAGGGGCTTGCTGGGCCTGGCACCGCGCGGACGCGGTTCCAGGCCCTTGCCATGAGGCGCGGTTGTCTCGCGTCGGCTTCGTCTCTGCGGAGGCGGTCATGGCGGTCATGTTGAGGTTCGTGTTGGGACGGATTGCGGGCAGCGTTGACCATCGGAAAAACTCCTTCAGCGCGGCGCTCGTCCGCCGCTCACTGTCGGCGCGGTTGCCGGAACGCTCCCAGCAGAGGATGGTCCTCCAATTCCTGGCTGGCACCTTACATTTACGCTATGCGCTATTCACACCAGTCACACCAGTAACATGTACTCGACTTCGCGGACGAGTACTACTTAGGGGATTCAGGGGTCGGCGCTGGCCGGAATCAGCGCTGGCCGTTGAGGATGTCGTCAGCGTTGTTGTAGGCCCAGGTGACGAGCGGGACGAGCAGGCCGGACAGCTCATAGCCGCGTTCGGTCAGGCTGTAGTCCACGCGGGGCGGGATGACCGGCTGCGCCTTCCGCAGGACCAGGCCGTCGCGCTCCAGGGTCTTGAGGGTCTGCGCCAGCATTTTTTCGCTGATTCCCTCGGCCCGGCGCCGGAGTTCGCTCCAGCGCTGCTCACCTTCGGAGAGCGCCAGGAGGATCAGCACTCCCCATTTGCTGGTGATGTGGTCCAGGACGGTGCGGCTGGGGCACCCAGCCGGGAACACGCCGTCGGCCAATCCTTCCGGCAGGTGTGCCCGGAGATCTTCCGGCAGGTTGGTGGGCCATGCAGTCGCTTCCATACCCATAACTTACCAAAAGGTGAGTACCTTACCTAAAAGTGCGTACTGTATTTCAGGAAGTAATTGGCGGTGCGGCTGGTTGTGGAAGGTGACCCCCCCCAAGAAATGGTGAAAGGAACCAACCCATGAGCATCGTCATCACCGGAGCAACCGGACAGCTTGGCCGCCACGTCGTCGAGGCCCTCCTGGAGCGCAACGTTCCGGCGGCAGAGATTGTGGCCGCCGGCCGGTCCATTGAAAAGCTTGCCGACTTCGCAGCGCGCGGCGTCCAGGTCAGGGCAATGGACTACACAGACGCCACGTCCGTGGCGCTGGCCCTGCAGGGCGCCAGCAAGGTTCTCCTGATTTCCGGCAGCGAGGTTGGCCAGCGCGTGGACCAGCACCGCACGGTGATTGAGGCAGCCAGGTCTGAAGGCGTGGAGCTGCTGGCCTACACAAGTGTGGCCAACGCTGACACCACTGGCATGAAGCTGGCCGCTGAGCACCAGGCAACCGAGACCATCCTGAAGGACTCAGGGGCTCCATTCGCCATTCTCCGCAACGGCTGGTACCTCGAGAACTACACCGACCAGCTGCAGGGCACCCTTGCCCAGGGCGCGCTAGCCGGCAGCGCCGGTGAAGGCAAGGTCAGTGCCGCGGCCCGGGTGGACTACGCCGAGGCAGCGGCAGCCGTGCTGGTTGCCGAAAACCAGGCCGGCAAGATCTACGAGCTCGGCGGAGATCACGCGTTCACGCTCACCGAACTGGCCCAGGAAATCAGCGCCGCGGCCAACAAGCCCGTGGTGTACCAGGACCTTCCAGCCAGCGACTACGCAGGACTCCTCGCCGGATTCGGCGTGCCGGAGCTCTTCGCCGACATCCTGGCGGACTCGGACCTCGGCATTGCCCGTGGCGACCTCCTGGTCAGCGGCTCGGACCTCCGCACCCTGATCGGCCGGCCCACAACGCCGATGCCGGTTGCAGTCCGCTCGGCGCTCGGCGCTCGCCGCCGTCTGAGCACGAGCGCAACTCCCGGACGCTCTCTCACTAGTCCGAAAATGGAGGGGACGTGACCGCGGTCGGTGCGCACTGGTGCACCCCGTCGTGGTCTGGCGGGTGTTGGTGTTGGTATGA